>JAAXVQ010000206.1:0-2382 GCA_013335425.1 Candidatus Firestoneibacteriota bacterium
TTGTTGAGCGCCTTTTTAGGTTGGCAGCAGCGAAGCCGCGGGCGCGCAGCCAGGCAAGTTTTGGGCGAAAATCGGCGGCAGCAACAGTTACGGGCTGAAGAGCTTGCGCGAGAGAGGGAAGGGTGGGAAGCGCGCACAGGCCTGTCTCCGGAAGATTTGCTCAAAGCGCTGCCTGGAACCCAAAAGCTGCTTCAGGATATTGCCGCCTTGGAAAGAAGTTTGCGGGAAATTGAGCCGGTTGACGAAGCGCAATGGAAAATTGTGCGTCGGGAACTTCGTCTCTCCCAAGACACTTTGGAAGACCCGGAAATGCTGATGCTGTTTCTCAAACCGCAGGATATTGCGCAAAAGGAACGTGAACGTCAAACCCTGACCGCACAGTGGGAAGAGAACCGCCGTCAACGCGACCGCATCCAAGCGATCTTGGAACATGACTCCCTGCACCAGGATATGCTGGCGGATTTGGACGAAAAATTATGCGAAACCCGCGAGCGTTTGGCGTATTTGGAGCAGCAAGCCCGGGTGGGGCAGTTGGCTTGGGAGGGCTTGGAACAGGCGCGCCGGGCCACCCTCCACCCGGCCAGGCAGATTTTAGAAACCGAGGCAGGTAACCTGTTGGGTTTGATAAGCCAGGCGCGTTACGCGCAAGTCAGCGTGGATGACGAGGATTTGGCCTGCCGGATCTTTATCTCCGAGACCCAGCGTTGGGAAGATCCGGGGGTTTTATCCGAAGGCACGTTTGACCAATTTTATTTGAGTCTGCGCCTGGCTCTGGGAGAAATTTTGGCAGGCGGTAAAAAACCGCCCCTGCTGCTGGACGACCCTTTCGCCACCTTTGATGCCGCGCGTCAAGGGCGCTTTTTGGATTGGCTGAAAATCCGGTCGCGCGAACAGCAAATTCTGATTTTTACTTGTCGGTCCGATTATGCCCGACATGCCGAGCAGGTGATTGATCTGCAAAAAGTTCGTGAGTCCGCGACACCTGCGGGCAGATAAAGGGAGGCCTAACCTTGCGTGAAACCATTACCTTGGCCGTATGCCTGTTGCTGATTTTTGCGGGTCTGCAATCCGGCTTCCTGCGCACGGGTTTGGATTACGAGAACCTGCAGAAAAAAATGGAAAGCCTGCAAACGGCGAACGACCGGCTTTCCGAAGAACTCAAATCGGGACCCGGCGCCGGCAGCGGGGAATCGCAGGCTCAGATTGCTGAATTAAAAGCCGAAGTGGAGCATTATCGGAGCGGCGATACCGGCGTTTTGCAAAAAATTCAAGAGCAAAAAGGACAATGGCTCAAACTCTTTGACCGGGAATGCAAGGACGGGGAACTGGAGCTTCGGGAGGAAGACAATGCCGTGATCCTGATTTCGCGGGATACTGTTCTTTTTCAAGGGGAAACCGAGAAGATCAACCGTAAGGCCCAAGTTTGGCTGTTAAAATTGGCGCAGGCCATTCGGGATCAGAAAGACTGGGAAATCAGGATTCAGGGACATACGGATTTGATGGTGGAAGGCAAAAATGCAGGGGAAAAAAATGCCCGCTCCCGTGTTCTGGCGCTCAATCGCGCTCAACTTTTGGGTGATTTTTTAGACAAACAAGGCGGCGTGGACCCGGTGCAGATTGTGGCAGCCACCTGCGGGGCCAATCGTCCTTTGGTTGCCAATGATTCGGAATACCATCGCGCGCAAAACAGGCGTTTTGAATTTTCGTTTGTTCCCGTGAATCCCAGGAGTCTCAATCAAGCCAGGAAAATCATGCGTTTTGAAAAGCAATTGACAACCATCTCGCCTTCCAAAGCCGTGGCAACCCCGACGGCGAACGAAACGGCCGGCGAGACCCAACCCTTGGGTGCCGACGCACTGGATCAGCAAGACAATGTCAATTTTAAAGCCGGCTATGAAAAACCGAAAGAATAATAAAACTTTCTGAAGTCCAATTGGTCCAATGGTTAGCGCCAATCCATAAAGGAGCGTGACACCAATTGGACGATCTCAACCCTCTTAAAACCTGGCCGCCGACGGAACGACCGCGGGAACGTCTGCTGAACTTGGGGCCCGCAGCGCTCGCAGACGCCGAATTGATAGCCATTTTGTTGGGAACAGGCACCCAACGCCGTACGGCCCTTTTTCTGGCGCACCAATTGCTTCAAATTCACGGCGGGGTAGGGAATTTGGGGCGTTTGTCCGCGGGGCAATTGGCAGCTCTTCCCGGTATTGGACCCGCCAAGGCGGCCCGCCTGCTGGCGGCATGTGAACTGGGGCGACGCCGGGAACGCAAGCGGATTGTTTCCAACACCATCATCAGCACGCCCGCCCAGGCGGCGCAATTGGCCTTTGCGCATTTGCGCGACCTGACCCGAGAGTGTTGCTTGGCGATCTACCTGGA
>JAAXVQ010000206.1:2392-4665 GCA_013335425.1 Candidatus Firestoneibacteriota bacterium
TCGGCAGTCTGGACCAAGCCGCCCTGCATCCGCGGGAGCTTTTTAAATCCGCCTTCGAGGCAGGTGCCGCGGCCTTGATTTTGGCGCATAATCATCCCAGCGGAGACCCCACGCCCAGCACTGCGGATGTGCGTCTGACCGGGCAGTTGCAGCAGGCTGCAAAACTTTTAGGGATTTGTTTGCTTGATCATGTTATTATAGGCAACGGAGAATATCGCAGCATTGTCTCCGTAGAGAGCATTCATCACCCGGGAGGTGACAGCGTACGTGAGTCAAAAAGAGGTTACTACCTTGAAAAAGGCGCAACTGGTGGCTTTTGCCGCCTTAAATAAAAAGGCATTGAATCCCGTGATCCTCGATTTAAAAGAACTTTCCTCGGTCTCTGACTTTTTCGTTATTGTCTCTGGGAATACCGAAATCCAGGTTTTTGCCATTTATCAGGAAATCGAGCGTGTTTGCCGGGAGGAAAAAATCCCGATTTTTCATACCGAAGGATCTCAAGGTTCGAAATGGATTCTTTTGGATTTAGGCGACGTGTTGGTGCATATCTTCCGTCAATCTGAGAGAGATTATTATAATCTGGAAGAACTCTGGCATAGGGCGCATCCAGTCGCTTTACCGAAGCTGTAGCGTTTACGCATCCTGCGGGTGAACTAGCTCCCAGGAATATCGCCTGAATAGTAGGGAGGCGTTTCGCATTCGTTTCAAACTCAGGCCGATAATTACCCTGCTGACGGATTTCGGAGACAGCGACGGCTATGTGGCTGAAATGAAAGGGGTTTTGCTTTCCGGAGCCCCGAAGGCGCAATTGGTGGATATTACCCATCGGGTTCCGCCTTTTCAATTCAAGGCCGCTGCTTGGATTTTAGCCTCGGTTTATCAAACCTTTCCGGCGGGTACGGTCCATTTGGCCATTGTAGACCCCGGTGTCGGCGGCGTACGCCGGGCTATTATCCTTAAAGCCGCCGAGCAATGGTTTGTTGGCCCGGACAATGGTTTGTTTTCCTTGATCATCCGGGATCATCCGCAATATCAAGCCTATGAAATTAAAATGATTTCCGAGCATACCAGCCGGACTTTCCAGGGACGCGACCTGTTTGCGCCCATGGCCGCATATTTGGCTTCCAAGGGAGTTCCTGGGCGCCGGGTAAAACCTTTGACCGAAATCCGAAAATTCAAAGAAAACAAGTGTAAAAAAGATGCCTGGGGTCAGTGGCGCGGTCAAATTGTCGCAGTAGACCATTTTGGGAATGCCATCACCAATTTACCCGCCGCGCTGACAACTGCGATGCGTCATCCTTGTCTGCAGGCAGCCGGGCAGCGCATTACCTGTTTCCGACGAACTTATTCAGAAGGTGCCCGCTCGCAAGCCATGGTGGTCATCGGCAGTCAGGGATACTTGGAAATTGCGGTGCCTGAAGCTTCGGCCGCGAAAATAATGCATTTGCATCCTGGTTTGGCGATTTGCTTAAAAGATGAGAAAAGCGGGCAGGGGAAAGCCCGGAAATAAAGGGGATGCCCGGCTTGACGGGGCTATATTTATCTGCAATACTTGATGTGATGGCGGGTTTCTATTGATCTTAAATAGGAATGGTGGGGAATGTCCTCACGTGAACTGTTGATCGAACGAGCGCGTTCAGACACGACCATCCGCTGGTGGGGCATCGCGGTTGTATTGACCCTCATCATTCTGGTCAATCAGAACCGAAGTTTGGGTGAGTTTTGGCCCGTGCTGACCGTGGTGGCTTTGGGCGTCGTCTACAATTTCATTCTCTCGGTTTTTGCGCACCAACAGCAGGTTCCACGCTGGTGGCCCTTCGCTGAAATCATCCTTGATCTTATCTTAATTACCGGGTTGGTGCATTTCACGGGAGGCGTTCTGGCTTCTCCGATCTTTTTCTTATTTCCCTTGATGATTTTCATACAGGCCTTCCACCGTGATTTCGCCGAATTGGCATTGGCTTCCGGCGGGCTCTTGGCGGCCTTCGTTTTCCTGTTCTTTATCGAACCCATGGTTTGGACTCAAGTCCGCGGTGCTTTCTTTGACCGCTTTTTGGTACTCGCGGCCGTGGCGGCGGCGACTTTGGTTTTTACGTTCCTCTTCAATCGCGAACTCGTCAAAACTCGGACAGTCATGCAGGAGAAGTTGGTGGAACTGGACGAAGCCGTACAGATGAATGAAAAACTGCACGCAAAAATTCATTCTTCCACGCAGAAACTGGAAGATGCCAATGTAATGCTGGTGAAAAAAAATCTGGCCATGATGGCCCTGC
>JAAXVQ010000522.1 GCA_013335425.1 Candidatus Firestoneibacteriota bacterium
CCCTCTGGAGCAAAAATCTTAAAACGGTGTCTATAGCGCGGAGATATGGTGAAACTTCCTTTTGAACTTCATATGGGTCTACGTTATTTGCGGGCCAAACGCCGGCAAACCTTCATTTCGCTCATTTCGGTGATTTCCGTAGCCGGTGTGGCGTTGGGGGTTATGGCGCTGATTGTCGTGCTCTCGGTGATGAACGGATTTCAAACCGACATTCGTTCCAAAATTATCGAAACCCAGGCGCATGTGATTCTGGCCAGCTACGATCGCGGCGGCATCGGCCATTGGCGGACCGTGTTGCGCCACGCCGAGGCGCACCCCGGCGTGGCCGCGGTTTCACCCACCTTGGCCAATGAAGTGATGCTCAAGCACGGCTCGCAGGTGCAGGGCGTCATGCTCTGGGGCGTCGATCCGGACCGGGAAGCCCGGGTAACCCGACTGGCCAAGAACCTCAAGTCCGGGGCGCTGGCCGATCTGAAACTGCCGCCGCGGCCTGGGCCGGACCGTTTGCGCGGGCGCGGCATCATTTTAGGCGCGGAGTTGGCGCGCAAATTGGGGCTGCTGCGCGGCGACGAAGTGACGGTTGTGGCTCCCGTGTTCAAAGTGACGGCTGCGGGGACTTTGCCCAAAGTAGCGACGTTTAAAGTAGCCGGGGTTTTTGAAGCCGGCATGTATGAATACGATTCCAATTTTGCCTACGTCTCCCTGGAGACCAATCAGTTGCTTTTTGAAATGCCGGACGTGGTCAACGGCTTCTCCGTGAAGGTCAAACACCTGGAAGACGCGGCCTCTGTGGCGGCGGATTTGGAAAAAGCGGGCACGGATTTTTGGGCTCGGGATTTCATGTCCATGAACCGTAACTTGGCCACGGCCTTGAAAATCGAGAAAATCATGATGTTCGTGATCCTGATATTGATCGTGATGGTTGCGGCTTTCAACATAGCCTCGACCCTGATCATGGTGGTTATGGAAAAGAAAAAAGACATCGGCATTCTAAAAGCCATGGGCGCGGACGCGGGCACCATCATGCGCATCTTCATGTGGGAAGGCTCCCTCATCGGTTTTTCGGGCACTTTGCTGGGTTTGACGGGCGGGTTAATCACTTGTTTGATTTTAAAGATGTACCCCCTGCAGATTCCCGGCGGCGGGAGCGTTTATTACATTGAAAAATTGCCTGTGACTACCCAACCCGGAGACGTACTCTTCATCACCGCCACGGCTTTGATTGTTTGCCTGCTCTCGACGATTTATCCGGCCTGGCAGGCATCGCGCCTGGACCCGGTGGAGGCGATCCGATATGAATGAGCGCGGGCTAAAACTGGAAAAAATCGTCAAAGAATTCAAACAGGGAACGCGCACCTTGGCCGTGCTCAAAGGTGTGGACCTGGAAGTGGCGCCCGGCGAATGGGTGGTCATGATGGGTCCCTCGGGCGCCGGCAAGTCCACCTTGTTGCATATCGCCGGGGGGCTGATGCGTCCCACGACCGGCAGCGTGATCTTGGACGGCGGGGACGTTCAGTGCCTGGATGACGCCCG
>JAAXVQ010000523.1 GCA_013335425.1 Candidatus Firestoneibacteriota bacterium
CCTGCTTTTGACGTTTCAGAAAAAAGGCGACGGGCGCAATTTGCGCCGGGACATTTTGACCTTCATCCGCCGGCGCCCGGGGCAAAGCGGCATCGTCTATTGCCTCAGCCGCAAGGGCGTGGAGTCGGTGGCTGATTTTCTCGTCACCCAGGGTGTGTCGGCCAAACCCTATCACGCGGGCTTGTCGGACCGGGACCGGGAACGCAATCAGGACGCCTTTATCCGCGACGAGTGCGACGTCATGGTGGCGACGGTCGCCTTCGGCATGGGCATCAACAAATCCAACATCCGCTATGTGATCCACCGCGATATGCCGCGCACCATTGAAAATTATTACCAGGAAATAGGGCGCGCCGGGCGTGACGGTCTGCCCAGCGACTGCGTCCTGTTTTATTCCTGGGCCGACGTCATGAGTTATGAGCATTTTCTCACCCAGGCCGCGGACCCGGAAACCGCCCAGGCGACGCAGGTCAAGACCGTGGAGATGTTCCGCCTGGCCGAGCGGCGCAGTTGCCGCCACCGGGAGATCGTGGCCCATTTCGACGAGACCATGGGGGATTGCGGCGCTTCCTGCGACATCTGCCGCGGCTTGACCCTGGACGCGTTACTGGCGCAGGGCAAGCCGGTGGCCGAACCCGCGCTGGCGTTCCCCAAAGGCCGGCGCCCGACCGGAGGAGAAGTGGACAGCAACGACCCGTTGTTTGCCCGCTTGCGCGCGTTGCGCCGTTCCCTGGCCGACGAGCTCAACGTGCCGGCGTATATCGTGTTCAGCGACGCGGTGCTGACGCAGATCGCGCTGCGCCGCCCGCAGTCTTCGGCCGGGCTGCTGGGCATTTCCGGGGTGGGGCAGGTCAAGCTGGTCCGCTACGGCGAGCAGTTCTTAAACGCCGTGCGCGAGCACGTGGCGGAGACCGAGGCAAACGCGCCCCGCGCCTCATCCTAGAGCCTGAGTCGGGGTGGGCCTCTTAAGAGATCATCCAAGGAGTCACGCATGCGTTATCAAGCAGTGCTTTTTGATCTGGACGGAACTCTGTTGGATACCATTGAAGATATTGCCGATGCCGTGAACCAGGTGCTGGCGCAAAATCATTTTCCGGTTCACAGTCTGGACCGTTACAAGCAGATGGTGGGCCTGGGGCTGGAACAATTGTTGGTCGACGCGCTGCCGGAAACGGGCCGGGATACCGCGACCGTGCAGCGGGTGTTGGCGCAAGCGGGCGAGGTGTATGCCTCCCAATGGAAAAACAAATCCCATCCCTATCCGGGCGTGGCGGCCATGCTCGAACAGCTCAAAGTCTTGGGCGTAAAAGCGGCGGTGCTTTCGAACAAGCCGGAGCGTTTTACGCAAATGTGCGTGGAGGCCCTGCTGCCGGCCGGAACCTTGGCGGTGGTGATGGGAGCCCGGGAAGACATGCCCAAAAAACCCGCCCCCGACGCGGCCCTGAAAATCGCGGAACAGTTGGGGGTCTTGCCGGAAAACTTTCTCTATGTCGGCGATTCGGGCACGGACATGCAAACCGCCCAGGCCGCG
>JAAXVQ010000207.1 GCA_013335425.1 Candidatus Firestoneibacteriota bacterium
GCCGCGATGTAGCGGGTGATTGCCTTTGTGGCCTGCTTGTTGAGGCTTTTATCGCCCAGGCTAACGGTTTCGGCGATAACCTGGAAAGAGATCCCTTGTCGCAGGTCAATGGCGGAGAAGTGGCGCCGAAGGGTCCGTTCGATGGTATCGAGTGTCACGACTTCCCCACTGTTCTGTTCCCGAGAGATATCAGCAACGAGAGTCTCCTCAATATAGCTCAGAAGAAATGAGAGAATGCTCTTCTTGCTCTTGAACTTGGGCGGCACGGCGGGCAAGTATCCGGCGCCGTGTGTGGACTGAATCCATTCCCGCGCCTGGGCTTGCGCGTCCTCGCCCACGCGCACCGAGTCCGTGCGCATGTAAGTAATCAGTCCCACAGGGCCCTCTTCGCCGATTTCCACGCCTTCATAAAGTTGCTGGGCCACGAGCATGGTTTTCTTGCCCGTAAAGTGGAGCTTGGTGGCGGCTTCCTGTTGCAGCTTGCTGGTGGTAAACGGCGGCGCCGGAAAACGGCGCTGTTCTTTCTTCTCCACTTTGGCGACCGCATATTGGGCCGCGCGCAGAACCGCCAGCACTTCCTCGGTCGCAGGCTGGTTGACCAGCTCGAGCTTTTCTCCGTTGAAATGCGTCACCGTGGCGCGCACCCGCTGCGCTGCGGCGGTGTTCAAATCCGCTTCGATCTTCCAATACTCTTTGGAAACAAACGCTTCAATTTCGCGTTCGCGGTCCACCACCAGGCGGACGGCCACGGACTGCACCCGCCCGGCGGAAAGGCCTTTGCGCACTTTGCTCCAGAGAAGCGGCGAAAGCGAGTAGCCCACAATGCGGTCCAAAATGCGCCGGGCCTGCTGCGCGTCCACCATGTGCTGGTCGATTTCCTTCGGGTTCTCAATGGCCTGCACCACGGCCTTTTGGGTGATTTCGTTGAACATCACGCGATAAATCGGCGCTTTGCCGTTGTCCAGTTCATGCTTCAGGTGCCAGGCAATGGCCTCGCCCTCGCGGTCCGGGTCCGGGGCCAGGTACACGGCCTTGACATCGCGGGCGCCGGCGTGTTTTTTGAGTTCTTTTAAGATTTTTGAACGGGACCGGATGGTAATGTAATGGGGTTCAAAATCATGTTCAAGGTCCACCCCGAGCTTGCTTTTGGGCAAATCCCGCACATGTCCCAAGGAGGCTTCCACCATATATTGTTTGCCCAGATATTTTTTTATCGTCTTGGCCTTGGCAGGCGATTCGACGATAACCAGGTATTTCGCCATGAGCGCTCCAACTCCCCCCAGGAAAATGTATTAATTTAAGCATAGCCCAGGGGCAAAGTCAACCGTAGGTAATGAATAAGCCGTGAAAAAGCTCAATTTATCGATTAATTTAGACCCTAGGGGCGATTTTCCGGGATCCGGGAACAGCAGGCAGAAGTGCCGGCAGTTTTGACCACCGGCTGGTGGCGGCATCAGAAGAACGGAAGGCTTTAAAATGCCATGACCAAATAGCCGGAGAGACGACCGAAACGCAGGGTAACTTCTTCCGCCGGGCCGGGGGCGGAAAACCGGGCAAAGCCTTGCTCATAAACCAGATCCACGCCTAAGCCCCAGGGGAAACGGTAGATGCCTTGCAGGCTGCCGCGCCAGCGGGTGCCTCCGCCGGCTAAGTCGAGCGCGTGAACGGCCGGATAGTTCTCCGGGACATTGGAATTAACATGGACTTCCAGAACCGCATAGGGGGCATAGGCGGCGGTGGCGGAAAACGCCAACTCACAAGTTGGGTGGAGGCTATATTGCAACAGGGCTTCCAGCGTCCGCGTGCGGTATTGCAGGTAGGTGAATTGGTCGTCTCCCCGGTAATGCCGCACCGAAGTGTCCGCGTAGCCGGCGCCCACGGACACTCCGGCCCAAACTTCATAAACCAGGGAGGCGCTTACGTTTGCTTGTCGTTCCCAATAAAACGTGTCCAAGGCGGTCTGGTCAAAATTGGACCCCTGCCAATCGCCGCTCGGGTTCCAGTCGGCCCAAGCCCCCGTAATTTGCGCTTGCCACGGCCCTTCGTTGTCCCGAACGCAAAGCGTCCCCAGCGTTTCCTGAAGGTTGGTTTGAAAATACCGCCCCTGGGCGTCGCGCACATAAACCTGCTGACTTTCAAACCTCAGACCCGGCCCGACCTCAACCTCGGCAACAGACGCGCCCGCCGGCAGCAGGACAAAAAACCCGCCGGCCAGGCAGAGCGACGGGAGATGCTGAAAAAATTTCCGCCGGGCTAAAACCATAAAACAAAAAATCCCGTCAAGCTGCCGAAGCGCAGGGAAATTTCGGACAAATTGGAAGGGTCGAAAAATTGCGCCCAACCCGCGTCGTAGAGCACGTCAATGCCCCAGTTGGCCGAATCGCGGTATTGGAGCGCCACCCGGCCGCGCCAGCGTCGCCCCTCACCGGCGGAGTTCACTTCATAAGGCGTGATGTCCCCGTTGTCCTCGGCGAAATATCCGTTTTCATAAAGTTCGATGGCGGTCTTAAACGCGTACCCGCCCCCCAGCACAATGCGGGTGGACGAATTTTCATAAGCGATAAAATTCAAAAACGCTTCAGTGGTCCGCAACCGGTAAAAAACCCGCGCCGTGTTGCCGTAATAGTTCTGCAGATCATGATCCCCGTAGGAGAGGCCCATTTGCCAGCGGTTAAATTCATAGCCCAAATCCGCAGAAAACTGCTGCTGCCAAACCCACAAATACCGGTCATCGACATAGTTGACCGTGCCGCCCCATTCCCCGCTGCTTTGCCAATCGTTGAGCCCGCCGGTCACCTGCCCGAAAAAGCCGGCCGCAGTATACCTGACCCGTGCCTTGGCCAAGGTGCTTTGCACCAAGGTTTGAAAATAGCGCCCGTCATGGTCGCGGGTGTACGCCTGCACGGAAAAATATTCCATGCCCACGCCGCCGTCGAGTTCGCCCCAGGCGAAGACCGGCAACCCGCCAACCGTCAGTAAGCTCAACCCGATTAATAAACGTTTCATCACGATTCCCATCAGATTAGTTTTCGTTCCAGGAATAAAAACCGCCGGGATTGGGGCGAACCCAACCCTGCAGCTCCATGCGCAGCAGTTCATGGAGCAATTGGGATACCGGGCGTCCGCACTCGGCGGCCAACTCATCCACATGCCGTACCCCGGCTTGCAGGGCTGCGTAAATTTTTTGCTGTTCCGGCGAGAGCGCGGGAAACAGGTTCCGCTCCCCGGGCTGTGCCGCTGCCGGAGGCGCCTCGGTTTCCGGAAGGGCCCAGTCCATTTCCTCCAGGATGTCTCTTAAATTCATCACCAGCTTGGCGCCGTCCTGAATCAGGGCGTTAGTGCCCTGCGCGTTGGCCTCGTCGTACCTGCCGGGCAGGGCGAAAACGTCCCGCCCTTGCTCGGCAGCCCAACGGGCCGTGATGAGCGCCCCCGAACGTTCGCCGGCTTCCACCACGAAAACACCCGGCGTCAACCCGCTGATGAGCCGATTGCGCCGGGGAAAATTTTCCTTGAGCGGCGCGACCCCCAGGGCAAATTCCGAAATCACGGCGCCGGAAGCGGCGATGCGGTCATGCAGGTCGCGGTGCTCTTCGGGGTAAATGCGGTCCAGGCCATGCGCCACCACGGCCAGGGTGCGCCCGCCCGGCGCCTCCAGGGCCCCGGCATGGGCCGCAGCGTCTATGCCGCGCGCCAGCCCCGAGACCACGGTGATCCCGGCTTCGGCCAGGGCGCGGCCGAATTCGCGGGCTGCGGTCTGGCCGTAGTCCGAAGGGCGCCGACACCCCACCAGGCTCAGTGATTTTTCATCCGCGGGCGTCAAAGTGCCGCGCACATACAGCACAGGGGGAGGCAGGGGAATTTCCCGCAACCGGGCCGGATACTCGGCATCGGCCAGGGTCACGGTACGGCAGCGCACCAGGCGGCAGCGGCGCAATTCCGCTTCCACGCAACCCGGCCAATCCAGCGCCTTCAAGGTTTCGGCCAGATTGACGTTCAGGTGGCCGTGCTCGACCAAAACGCTCACGGGTTCGGAAAACACCCGTTCCGGCGAGCCGAAAGCCGCGGCCAGGCGATGCGCCCGGGCCGGGCCTATGCCGGGCACGAGGTTCAACCCGATCCAGCCATAAGCGGGGCTGATCATGATTTAAGTGAGGGAAACATTGACCCGGGCACCGTCGCGCAGGGGCGTGGTGAAACCCGCGGGTTCGCCGTCGAGGGTCACTTTGAGGGAGGCACCGGCCGCAGGGCCGGCCAAGGGAAGACCCGCCAGGGCTTGGGAAAGCACGGGTACCTGGCCGTCGTGCTTTTCCACCAACACCTCGGCGGCCGGAGGCAACACATCGCCCAACTGTGCCGGTTGACCGTTGACCAAAATGCGGCTGCCGCCGTAATCCAAAGTCCTGGCCTGCCCGTTGACGATCACGGTCATCCGGTTGGCGGAGGCCAGCGTGCCCACCAAATCCTGAACATGCAACGCCCCGCCGGAGCGGGACCAAGTGATGCGGTCGTCGGGACGCGGCCGGTAATCCGTGCCCACCGGACTTTGGTTGGCGTTGATGGTCAGGCGCTTGGCATCCAGCCGACGGACTTCTCCGTTTAAGCGCACTTGAAACGCCGTCTCGG
>JAAXVQ010000208.1 GCA_013335425.1 Candidatus Firestoneibacteriota bacterium
TAATTTGGACCTAGTGCGCAACGCTTATGACGGTTCACGGCGGCACACCCTTTTGCAGGTTCTGGATTTTACTTATACGGCCATGGGCGGGCGTCGTTTGTACCGCTGGGTACTGCGCCCTTTGCTGGACTTGCCGGCCATTGCCCGGCGTCAAGCGGCCGTCGCTGAATTGCATGCTTCGCTCCATCTCCGTCAGGCGGTGGGTGAAATCCTTAAAGGGTTTCAAGATCTGGAACGCCTGGCCGGGCGCGTCGGCAGCGGCGCCGCCCACGCCCGTGATTTGGCGGCCCTGGGTTCGTCTCTGGCGCGCATACCGCAACTGAAACATGCCCTAAGCACAACGAGCGCCGAGCTTTTGGCGCGCCAGGCTTCCGGACTTCCCGAGTGTGCCGCCCTCCATCGTTTGCTGAGCCGTGCTTTGGTGGCCGAACCGCCCCTCTCGATTCGCGAAGGGGGCATTATTCGGAGCGGCTATGACGAGGACGTGGACGAATTGCGTTCCCTGGCCACCCAGGGCAAAGGCACCATTGCCGCGCTGCAGGCCCGCGAGCGCGAGCGCACGGGTATTGGTTCGCTGAAAGTTGAATTTAATTCCGTTTTCGGCTATTACATCGAGGTCTCCAAGGCGAACATCAAATCCGTGCCGGCTGATTATCACCGCAAACAAACCTTGGTCAATGCGGAACGTTACATTACCCCCGAGCTGAAGGAATATGAACAAAAGGTGCTCGGGGCGGAAGAAAAACTGGTGGCCTTGGAATTGGATCTTTTCCTGAAGATCCGCAGCCGGGTGGCCGAAGAACTCGCGGACATCTTGGAAGCTGCGCACCAGATCGGATCGCTGGATGCCTTGCTCTCCCTGGCCGAAGCGGCCGGGCGCAACCACTATTGCCGTCCCACGGTGGATGAGAGCCCTCGTCTGTTTATTCGCGAGGGGCGTCATCCGGTGGTGGAACAACTCACTTCGTCGGCGTTTGTTCCCAATGATCTGAACTTGGAAAATGCGGCAACCCAAATCATGGTTCTCACCGGGCCCAATATGGGCGGAAAATCAACCTACTTGCGCCAAACCGCCCTTACGGTCATTCTGGCCCAAATGGGCGGTTTCGTGCCCGCTGCCGAGGCGCACCTCGGGCTGGTGGACCGCGTGTTCACGCGTGTGGGGGCTGCAGACAACCTGGCCGGCGGCCAAAGCACGTTCATGGTGGAAATGAGCGAGACCGCAAACATTTTGGCCAACGCCACCGGGCGTTCCTTGGTGATTTTGGACGAAGTAGGGCGGGGGACTTCCACCTTCGACGGCGTTTCCATTGCCTGGGCCGTGGTCGAACATCTGCATGACGTGGTGGGCGCCAAGACTCTTTTTGCCACGCATTATTATGAAATCACGGAATTGGCGCTTTCCAAGCCGCGGGTGAAAAATTTCAATATTGCCGTGCGCGAATGGAAGGAAGAAATCATTTTTCTGCGTAAAATCGTGGAGGGCAGCGCTGATCGATCCTACGGCATCCAGGTCGCCCGTCTGGCGGGTTTGCCCGACGGTTTGATAGGACGCGCCCGTGAAGTGTTGCTCAATTTGGAGCGCGCCAACTACACCGATGCGGGGAGTTCGCGTTTGGCCCTTCATCTGGGTGAATCGGTCGTTTCCCAACAACCCAGCCTTTTTGAAGATTCCCGCGGTTGTGAATTGCTCTCCACCCTGGCCGCGCTTGATCCGGAACGCATCGCGCCACTGGAGGCGTTAAATCTGTTGGCGGCCTGGAAGAAAAAATATCTTTGATGTTTTAGGGCGATTGGTCAGGTTTTGCGCTGCCGGGAAAGGGTTTTAGCTTTTGCACCCATGGCGTTTTCCAGCATACCTGGCGGTCTTCATTTTTTCTCTCGATTGGTCGATACTTGCAGCAGGGCGGATTAGAGCAGCTCGACGGTCGGCTGGAGCATCATGAATAAAGTTGCGGACAAACTTTATGTGGCCTCGTGCAACGAATGTTCTGCCGATCCGGTTTTGGGTGCGACTTATATATGCTGCTGCCAAAGACCTTGCGGTTCGTTTAAGACTCAGGCAAATATGCCGGTTTGCCCGATTGCTTCCCCGGCGGCTTCAATAATTAATATTCCTTTGATCAACACGGAAATTCCTCCCTACCACGCCGTGGAATTCAACCGATATCTGGATTTGCTGGACTACCATCTGCAACACGGGGAAGTGGTTCTGGTCAGCGAGTTGGGGGAATCGCGCGCTCCCTCACTGGCACTTTTGTGGCTGGTGTTTCGCAGCGAAACCTTGAGCCGCAGTTCTTTCGCCGCCGCCCGCATGGATTTTTCCCGAATCTACCCCCGATATCTGCCCTGGCCGGGTTGGATTATTTTCTTTGAGCAGGAATGGGATGCTTTTCGATAAGCGGTCCCCAAGATTTATGCTTCGCCCTGGAGGGCTAGCCTTAAAAAAACCAAGAAAACATTTTGCATTTTAGGGATTAAGGATTATTCTAGTTTTGTTTCAGCCATACCTGCGCGCCTCAGGGCAATGTTCACCTTTTGGATAAAGGTGGTGATTTCCGGAGTGTGCTTCCCTCAAAGCTCTCTGTTCGGCTTCCCCGGATCGGGTAAGTACAACCCGGTCATCCCCGGTTTTATTTCAAAATACGTTTCTAAACACCTAAGCCCTTTTTGCCAATAATATTTTCGGGGGTATCCATGAGCACTCCGCACGCTGAACAACCGTGGTTGAGCCGATCGGAAGATGAACTTCTGGCAAGCCTGGACCAAGTGGTGGCACAGCACCGGCACACTCCCGGTGCGCTGATACCCGTGCTTCAGATCGCGCAGGGGCTTTTCGGCTATTTGCCGGAAAAAGCACTCAAAAGAATAAGTTTGGGGTTGGATACCTCTTACAGCGAGGTGGCCGGAGTGGTTAGCTTCTATTCCTTCTTTTCCACCTCGCCGCGGGGCAAGCACGTGATCCGTGCCTGTTTGGGGACGGCCTGTTATGTCCGCGGCGGCACGCGTATTTTGGAAGGCATTAAAAAGAAACTGGGTATTTCCGAAGGCGAAACCACGCCGGATAGGCTTTTTTCCCTTGAAATTGCAAGGTGTTTCGGAGCTTGCGGTTTGGCGCCGGTGATCATGATCGATCAGGATGTGCATCACCGCGTCAATCCCAATAAATTGGACGATATCTTCAACCAATACCGCGACCGTGACGCGGTGGTGGCCAAGAACCGGTGATGCTCTAATACCAAAAGCGAGGTACCCATGCCGAATAAAATTACCGATCCCCAGGCATTAAATGCCCTACGGGACAAGGCCAAAGTGGACATTGAACTGCGTTTTGGCCCCGCTGCGCACAGACCGGATGCGGTACGCACGCACGTGCTGATTTGTGCCGGCGCGGGGTGCGTGGCTTCCGGTTCGTTGGATGTCGGGGCGGCTTTTCGGGCTGAAATTAAGCGCCGGGATTTGGAACGGGAAATTTCCGTGGTCGAAACCGGATGTCTGGGGCCCTGCATGGCCGGGCCCGTAACCATGGTTTATCCCGAGGGCATCTTCTACGAGAACGTAAAGGGGTCGTGCGTCGCTGAGATCGTGGAGGAACACTTGGTGCGCGGGCGGATGGTGGAGCGTCTGCTGCATCACGATCCGGTGGAGGGCAAAGTTACCCCGAAGCTTCAGGATATTGCCTTTTTCCGCAAGCAGGTGAAGCAGGTGCTGCGCAACTGCGGGCGCATCGACCCGTTGCGCGTGGAAGAGTATATCGCCCGGAACGGCTACCAAGCTTTGGCCAAATGTTTGACGGCCATGGCGCCGGATAGGGTTATTGAGGAAGTCAAACGCTCCGGCCTGCGAGGGCGCGGCGGGGCAGGCTTTTTAACGGGACTAAAATGGAGCCTGACCCGTAAGGCCAAGGGGGAGGCAAAATATGTCCTTTGCAACGCGGATGAGGGCGATCCCGGCGCTTTTATGGACCGCAGCGTTCTGGAAGGCGACCCGCACAGCGTCATCGAAGGCATGGCCATTGCCGCTTTTGCCGTGGGCGCCTCGCAGGGGTATGTCTATGTCAGGGCCGAATATCCCTTGGCCGTGGAGCGCCTGCAGAAAGCCATAGAACATGCCCGGGCCCACGGGCTACTGGGGGAAGGTATTTTGGGGACTGCGTTCAAGTTTGACTTGGAAATCCGCATGGGCTCCGGGGCTTTCGTCTGCGGCGAAGAGACGGCCCTGATGACTTCCATCGAGGGGCACCGGGGCGAGCCTCGACCACGGCCGCCGTTTCCGGCCCAACAAGGGCTCTGGGCCAAACCCAGCCTGCTCAACAATGTGGAAACCTATGCCAATGTACCTTTGATCCTTTTAAACGGTGCTGAGGAATTTGCCCGTCTGGGTACCGAAAAAAGCAAAGGAACCAAGGTTTTTGCCTTAGCCGGGACCGTCACCAATACCGGGTTGGTGGAGGTGCCCATCGGCACGCCTCTGGGGGAAATTATTTACGACATCGGCGGCGGCGTTCCGGATGGAAAAAAATTCAAAGCTGCCCAAATTGGAGGGCCTTCCGGAGGATGTATCCCAGATCGG
>JAAXVQ010000524.1 GCA_013335425.1 Candidatus Firestoneibacteriota bacterium
GAGTACACTAAGCAATTTCAAAAATTCAACAGCTGAAACCCCCAAAGGCTTTTCCAGTTTGGGATCGCCATAAAACTCACCAGCCGACCTTTCCCCCAAACCTCGCATCGTCTGCAGAGATAGCCGTTTTGCATCCTCAATTTCATAAAGCGCTGCCGCCTCTTGTTGTACATCCGTTTGGTCTTCGGCGGATTTAGTCATAACATCGCCTTTGATCTTTTGCGCGTAAGCATCCAAACCCGCGTTGAATTTCCAACGGACATAAGGCGCGCCAAAATTCCGGAGAAGTTTTTGAGCCGGCCCCGGTTTCGGATTGATTAAAAACCAAAGATTTGCCGGCCAAGTAATGTCAATCTCCACTTCTTCCGCCTTTAAATCACTCGTGGTGCCTCGCTTTTCGTTTTTAACCTTTTCTGCAATCCCAAACGCTTCCCCCGGGCGCACAAAGACATGATCCATTAAAAAGATATTATCCCGGGAACCGAAAAGATCTTGCCGCCCGCGCAGAATTCCGCCAAGCATATGACGACGGAAAAGTCCCTCATTGGGTTTGATTCGGTCGTGGTCAGTCGCGCGCAGCAGTTGCCTCAACGAAAAGCGATCAAATCCGGACTCCAAGACCGAGTCTGTACGATTTAACCCGGATTGACCGGAAATCCGATAAATCGCCAAAGCGTTCCACAGCCATTTAAGCGTTCCCGGAGTGAACAACCGTCGTATCTGGCTGATGAAGAGATCTGCGGTTTTCCCCAAAAACCGCCATTGCTGTTCAAACCAACCTTGCTGTAAAAACCCGGCATTAATCCGAAGCCACTCCTGCTCCGTTTCGCTGTAAGCCTGCGTTGCCAAAGCGCGAATTTCTTCAGCCGTTTGATTTTTTTCCAAAACCGCTAACGCGGCAGGCAGATCACGAAGTTTCTGCCCAGTCAGTCGGGCCAAAGCATGCAGACCGATAGGATGTCCGTTTCCAGCCATACCAACAAGTTTTGCTAAAGCCGCATAAGGTTCGAAAGTCAAAGACTTATACTCAGCCAGTTCTTCTTCCAGCAACGTATTCCTTTTCTTCACATCGAGGTACTGCTTTTCCGGAATCTCCAACATACGTTGCCGACGTTCGTGTTCAACTTCATGCACTGCGGACAAACGTTCGTTTAATTCTACCCTGCGGGGTAATTCGAGGTTGCCATATGCCTGATTAGCCAAACGGTACACGAGTTTATAAAATGCCTGTTCCGGAACATCGTCATATTCCCCGGCAACAATAGCCTTAAATCCTTTTATGGTGTCGGCAGTCTTGACATACTTGCCCGGCGTACCTGTAAATGTCTCCGCTACATGGAACGGCTGGCTCAGGAATCTCTGCAGCTTCCTTGCCCTTGCGACGAGCAATTTGTCATCTTCCGAGAGTTCTTCGATACCGAGGATCGCTATGATGTCCTGCAGTTCTTTATATCTCTGAAGAGTTTTCTGAACACTCCTTGCGACAGCGTAATGCTCATCGCCGATGAC
>JAAXVQ010000209.1 GCA_013335425.1 Candidatus Firestoneibacteriota bacterium
AGCAGGATCAGTTCCGGCCGGGTCACGGCCGCCAACGAAACCGGGGCGGGTTTGCGCGTGGGGGGGGCTTCGAGCGTGACCCTGGACCGGTGCCTGGTTAAAAATTGCTCGCTGACCGATACCTCCAACCCGGTGTACGGTGCCGGCGCCAGTATCGCTTCTGCGGCGGCGTTCACGGTGCTGCGTTCCTGTTTCTATAACAACCAGGCCGCGCCGGCCGCCACGGGGGAAGGCGGAGCCGTCGACAATCAGGGGACGCTGACCATGGTGGAGAGCACCTGCGTCAGCAACACGGCCTACATGGGAGCGGCCCTCTACGACCGCTGTTTGTCTCCGAAAACCACCACCCTGCGCAACTGCACTTTCAGCGGAAACAGCACGGACAACCAAGGGGTGGTGTTTCACTGGGGAACGGGCGGCTTTTCACTGTCCAACTGCACGATTACGAAAAATTATTCCCTCAATCCCGGAGGATCATATGAAGCCGGCCTCTCCGTCTATGACATGCCGGGGCCTGCGGGAGCGGTCTTTAACCTGAAAAACACCGTGGTGGCGGGGAACGTCGCCGCGGCCGGGTACGGAGATTCGGATATTTATTTCGATTACGCCGGCCTTTACGGTTCCGCCGTCTCGTTTACTTCCCTCGGCTACAACCTGATCGGCTCCACGGGCTCGCAGACCTACACCTGGGGCACCGGGGATGTCGTGGGCAGTGAAGCTTCCCCACAGGCAGCCAATCTGGCCAACCTGGCCGACAACGGGGGCTGGGTGTCCACGCAGGTGCCCAATATCGGGAGCCAGGTGATCAATCCGGCCAGCGGCAATGGGGCCGCGTTTGTGGACGGGCGCGGGTACTTACGCTCGGGAAATTCCGACAAAGGTGCGGCTGAGTATGCGGGCAGCGCACCCGCGGCTACGGCCGCCACGGGCATAAACGGGGCCGGGTTTACCGCCAACTGGAACAGCATGAGCGGTGCTTCCGGGTATTTGTTGGATATGGCCACGGACGCCGCGTTCACGGCTATGGTATCGGGCTATGGGGGCTTGGACGTTGGCAATGTGTTCACCTATCCGGTGACCGGCCTCACCGGCGGGGTTACATATTACTACCGCGTGCGGGGATATAACGGGATCGATCAGACTTTTTACACCAACACCATTTCCGCAACAGTACAGATACCCACCGCCACGTTCACCCCGACGTTGACCGCGACCTTCTCGACGACGCCGACGCAGACCCTAACGTTTACCCCCACGGGCACCCTCACGGTTACGGCTACGTGCACGCCGACCGGCAGCGCGACGGTCACCGCCACCCATACCATTACCGCCACGCCGACCGCCACCCCCTCGGGCACGCTGACCGGTACGGCTACCGTTACCCCGACGGCCACGCGGACGCCCACGACCAGCGCCACGGCCACGCTTACCCGTACGGCTACGGTCACGCCGAGCGCGACCTTGACGGCGACCAACAGCGCCACGTTGACGGCCACGCCGACAGCCACCTTGACGCGGACGATCACGGCTACCTCAACCGTGACTTCCACTTCGAGCCAAACGCAGACCGCCACCATTACGCAGACCGCCTCGGTCACGCCCACGGGCACGACCACGCTGACGGCTACGCCCACCCCGACCATCAGTGCGACCTCGACCCAATCGCCCGTACTTTCTCCGACCCCGACTCTGACCGCCGCACCCTCGCAGACGGCGACGCTTACGGTTTCCGCCACCCCGTCCGCGCTTGAGCCCGGTGCCGGTGTTGTCAGTTTTCCCAATCCGGCCCGCGAGGCGATGCGCTTCATCGTCCGGCAGGAGAGCGCCGGCAGGATTGAAATTCGCCTCTATACGTTCCGGGGCGAGTTGGTTTCAACGTTGCAGGCGGAAGGCCGGGCAGGGATCAACGTGTTGACGTGGCAATGCAGTTCCGTGGCCTCGGGTATTTACTTGGCGAAGATCCAAAGTCCGGACGGCCTTAAAAAAGTCAAGGTCGCGGTTGCGCGCTAGCAACAACCAGCCGGCACGGCATGTCGGGTTTGTTATTTTGGCCGAGCGTATGGATTTTTTCCTGAAGCATGGGCATTTCCAACGCCGTCGAGCATCAACCTGAGGTGCTGCCGGGTAAAAACCCAATCTGGCTTTTCCGCCAAGGTTGGAAAAATTCCCGATCCTTGCGCAAACCGAAGTTTACCTGATCAAAGCCACCTTTTTCATCTGATCGATTACCCGGCGACCTTGAAGGTCCGTGCCGACCAAATGGACAAGATAAATTCCCCGCGCCAATCCGTCGGTCCGCCAAGCGGTAACGAGCGTTTGTCCGGCTCCTCCGTTTTTGTTTTCTGTAATGTGCGCCACTCGTTCACCGGATATTTGAAAAATATCCAGCGTGATTTTAGCTTCGGACGAAAGGGTATAAGCGAAATAGACCGTGCCTTTGGCCGGGTTGGGATAAACCGTAACCTTGCCGTTTTCAACCCAAGGTACCGAGGTGGCGGTGGTTGTCACCGTGGCGGTTGGTGTATGCGTCGGTAAAAACGCACTTGCCAGGCTCAAACCCTTGAACTCGGTCGAAACACCCGGTGTTTCCGAGGTGATCGTTTTGGAAGTTTGATTCTGGCTAAAAGACGCCGAAGCGCCCGAAATTGCCAGACCGGACTCATAGGCGCCCATATCCGGCTTGCTTCCGGCGTAAGCCAAACTGACACCGTCATTTTGGCCCCAAACCAAGGGCCGGTCCACCGTGAGCGTGCTGTTGGCATAGTTAATGGCAATAACGTTGGCCGGTGATTGAGAACCTACTTGAATCACGTCCCCTGGGAACCACCCGCCGTAGCCGTCGCAAAAAGCAGTGACATCGGCCACGCGCAAAATGGTGCCGCTGCCGCCGGCCGTGGTTCGGGTCAAAAAGTCACCCGCATCTTTGCAAGGAGAGGCGGTTTGCAGTTGGAAATTTTGGCTGCCGGGATTTTGGAAAAGCGGGTCAGAGGTCAGGGTGTGAACATCCTGATTCGTGGCGGTTCTCCAGGTGGGCAAGGAAGTGTATTCCGCAGTTTTATAGGCATAATGGACATTGGCGGGGTAATAGCAGTTGTAATCCAGGGCGATGTTTTCCGGGACGGGTCCTTTGCGGTTGTCCACCAAATAAACTGAGGCGGTGTCGGTGTCGTAGACAATATTGTTTTTCACAAGGTTGGTGCCTTGAAAATAATTAACTTTGATTTCACTCGACCAACTCCCGGTGTTGTTATTGACCAGCGTGTTGTGGACCAGCGCGCAGTTTTCCGCGCCGCCGCCTGTGGAGCTGGAAGCCCCCAGGGTGATCCCTTTCTCGGCACCGGTCATCAGCAAATTCCGACGCATGAGAATATGCTGTGAGACCTTTCCGGCAACTTCGCCTCCGGCCGCAATGCCGCCTTGGTTGTTGTAACAAACATTGCCCAGAACGGAGGTATAAACGCCGCCGTTAATGTAGATGGCATGGGCGCCGCTTACACCATTGCCGTTGTTATAACAGGTATTGTTCTGGATCAGTCCGTAAGCCGGTTGCCCTGCTTCACCCAGGCAAATGATGGCCAGATTTGTATTGTCGTGGATGCGGTTATTGGTGATCTTGAAGAAATAGGTGCTTTTCTCGACCCGGATGGCTTCCTGAGCGCCGGTGTTGCAATGGTGAATCTCATTATTATCCACCGTGACGTGATTGAGGTTGCTTCCTTGGCAGTCAAGCGCGTTCCCGCCGTTATGTGCCGTGATTTCGTTATTGCGGATTTCAATATACGCGGCACCTGCCCCGCCCCGGATGACCATGGCGCCGCCGGTACCGTTGCTGCCCTGAGTATTGCGCAAATGAAAGCCTTGGATTTTTAAATAACTTTGACCGCTGGCCTGAACGAGTCCGCCTAAAGGATTGGACAAATCGAAACCGGTGCCGTCGAGGATTACTTGGTCTGATCCATAGTTGGAGAAAGTAATATATCCGTTTTGAGCATTGCCGGAAACATTGATAATGACCCGTTCGTTGTAAGTTCCGGCTTTGACATAAACCGTGTTTCCGGCTTTCAGGGAATTGGCCGCGTGATTAATGGTCAGCCAAGGTGACGCTTCGGTGCCGGGATTGCTGTCTTGGCCGTTCTTGGCCACATAATAAATATTTCCGCCCGTGGAGACAGGCGTGGGTGTGGCTGTGGCCGTGGTCAGAACGGTCATCGTCGGCGAGGCGGTGGCGGTTAAAATCGGCGTTGCCGTCCGCGAAGCCGTCCGTGTAAAGGTGGCGGTAAAAGAGGTGGGAGGGGTGGAAGAACGTGTCGGGGTAGCGGTTAGAACGGGGGTGGAGGTAAATGATGGCGTGCGTGGCCAAGCCCAGGAAGAGGCCGAGCGCGGCGAAAATGTGCAACGGTCGGAAGCGCCGCATGAGGCGTCGCCGGTTGTGGCCGCTGACGAGCAGGGTCAGCGCGCAGGCCATGGCCACGGCGATGGCGGCGATCACTCCCTGCCGGGCGAAATCCAGGCTCAGGTATTCCAGGGTATGGAGGGCGAGGATCACGGGTGGAGGTG
>JAAXVQ010000210.1 GCA_013335425.1 Candidatus Firestoneibacteriota bacterium
ATCAGGACATGGCGAAAAATTGACAAAATAATTAAATTAATAAAATGCTTATATTTAAATGATTTTATTAAAATGTCCAAAATCTGCGCGTCATTCGCTTCGCAACATTGTCAACAACATCTTAAAACGCTGCCGGGCATGCAGGGAATGGGGTGTGTTGGCGGGCATAATCACCATTTCCCCGATGCCTGCGGTTACCTGGTTGCCGCCAATCTTCAACTCGGCTTCGCCGTCCAAAATCTCCACCACGGCATCAAACGGCGCCGTATGTTCGCTTAAACCCTGTCCGGCATCAAACGCGAACAAAGTCAGAGTGCCGTTTTGCTTGTCGATTAAAGTCTTGCTCACCACGGATTGGCCGGCGTAAGACACGAACGCCTTTAGGTTAATGGCTCGACTTTTTAAATCATCGGGCGTTTTCATAAAACCTCCCCGCTCCGGGACTTGAAAATTCAATTTTTATTTTTTCTTCCTTTGGGGACCTGGATTTGAATCAGGGCCAGCATGCGGCCG
The DNA here is from genome assembly GCA_013335425.1 of Candidatus Firestoneibacteriota bacterium. Classification (GTDB taxonomy): domain Bacteria; phylum Oederibacteriota; class JAAXVQ01; order JAAXVQ01; family JAAXVQ01; genus JAAXVQ01. Next base: position 514 of record JAAXVQ010000210.1, read on the forward strand.
GTTTGACCCAAGTCGCGGCGATGGGAAAAATATCTGGCTGGGTGCGAGGCCGTGCATTCACGGGTTACGGCTATGTTTTTCCCGGAAACGCCGGCTTTTTCCAACTGTGTTTGCGCAGCTTGCCATAAGTCAAAGCCCGCGGTCCGGGCGCCGCGGGGCTTTTCCCCAACCGCCGCCGGGTACTTGGCACGCAACAGCGCCAGGACTTCCCCGCGCACCACAAAGGCTTGCGGACCGATGGCCGGCCCCAATGCCGCCCGTACCTGCGAGGGTGCAATGTGCCATTGCCGCGAGAGCTTTTTAACCGCCAGAGTTAAAATGTCCGCCGCCAAGCCGCGCCAGCCGACGTGTACTGCCGCCACGGCCCGCACTTTTCCGGTTGCTGCCAGCAAAACCGGGAGGCAATCGGCGGTTGCCACGCCCACAGGCAAGCCCGGCGCAATCGTCAAAAGCCCGTCCGTGCCGGGCAAGGCGTCGTCCCCGCAATGCCAACCCCGTCCTTGCGAGCGAAGCGAAACCACGCGCAACCGGGTGCCGTGCACCTGTTGCCCTAAGACCGGAGCCGCCGGACCCAACTTGGCAGCCCGGAAAGCCGTCAAACGGTTGGCTTGAACTTTTTCAACAACCTCTCCGGGCGTGAATCCCAGGTTGAGACTGCGAAAAGGCGCCCGGCTGACCCCTCCGGTCCGCAGGAAAAAAAACGCGCGATAGCCCAAACGTTCCCAGGACGGAAGATGCCAAAAAGCCGCGCCGTGGCGATGCCCCAGAACCATGGCCGTCATGGCGCCTCGTACATGCTGCTCTTTTCCAGCCCCACGCCGCCGGGTTTGGGACCGGTGATGGGCAAACGCACAAAAAAGCGCGTGCCTTGCCCCACGTCGCTTTCGACCCAGATATAACCGTCGTGCATTTCCACCAATTCCTTCACAATGGCCAATCCCAAACCCACCCCCGTCACTTCCCGCGTGAGCGAATCGTCCACTTGAAAAAATCGGGAAAAAGCCTGTTTCTGTTGGTTCTCGTTCATGCCGATGCCGTTATCGGCCACCAGCATTTCCACAAACTCGTCCACACGACGCAGCCAAACTTTGACTTCGCCCCCGGCGGGGGTAAACTTCATCGCATTGGAAAGCAAATTGCTCAGGACCTGTTTAACCCGCCCGGGATGGGCCAGAATATGCGGCAACTGCGGCGGCAACACCGACGTCAAATTCAAGGCCCGTTCGGCGGCCAAGGGCCGAAACTCTTCCAACGTATCTTTGGCCAGGGCCAGCAAATCAAGTTCTTTAATATCCAAATTGACCGCCCCGGCTTCCAGGCGTGAAAAATCCAACAATTCGTCGATGAGTTTGATCAGTCGGTCGCAATTGTTGGTTGCCATGGTGACATATTTGTTCGTTTTTTCCGGAGAAATCTGACTGCCTTCGGCCACAAACAGGCTCAAAGCACCCTTGATCACCGTCAACGGCGTGCGCAATTCGTGGGAAGTGACCGACAGAAAATTGGATTTCATTTGGTCCAATTCCTTCAAACGCTCAATCGTAAATCCCAATTCCCGCGTGCGCTCGGCGACCTTGTCCTCCAAATGGGTGTTCAAATCGGTCCGTTCTTTAAGCAAATTGGCCAAGGCCTGATTGGTCTGGCGCAGTTGATCGTTTTGGTTCTCGATGATCTTATGCTCTTCCATAAGCTCCGCACGGATGCTTTCCAGCAACTGCGGGCGGTAGAAAAAAACGTTGAACAAACGGTCCCAAAAATGACGTTGTTCCTGCCAGCGGACGTCATAGACGCAAGCTGAAGCGCCGTAGATCGTGCCGCCGAAGCTGAACGTATGATCAGCCCCCAAAGGCCCCCAATCCTCGGATTGGGCCGTCAGCAAACTGTGACGGAAAATACGGCCGTGTTCCAAGGTAAAATAACTGCCGTCGAGCAGGCCTTTTTCCCAGATGGGAACCGCGCAATGAGTCTCGGTGACCTGGGAATTATGCACATGCGGACGATTCAGCAGGGTGTAAAAGAGCCCCTTGACATAGTTGCAGGAGCCGCGGGTGCGGATATACCCCGGGAGGCAGCGGTCTTCAATGAGCATGCCGCCCGCACGCCGGCCGAGTATGGAAACTCGGGAAACCGTGGCAAAAAGGTTGGCATAACGACTGCTCAACGACAGGGCCTTGGAGACCGTGGTGGCCATCCTAAAAACCTGTTCGGCCACGCCCAGGGTGTGCAGCGACCCGGATTGGCGTCCGATCTCCAGCATGATGTCGTCGCGGTTGAATATTTTTTCCGCGCGCCGGTAAAGCAAATTGGCCGTCTGGTAGCTGATCCAGCCCCGCTTGTCGGTCAACTGGTCGAAATCAAAATCCTCCAGCAGTTCCGGCAGGCCTTGCGGCTTGAAGCGTTGGACATAGCGGACGATGGTGTTGCTGGTGCGCCCGCTGATTTCCTTGATCACGGCCGGACCTCGGGTTCCGGCGCCTGCTCCGGCAGGCTGAGGGTAAAACGGCTGCCATGGTTCGGTTCGCTCTCCGCCCGCAGCGTGCCGCCGTGTTTTTCGACAATGCGTTTGGCGATGGTCAATCCCAGGCCCACGCCTCCGGCCTTGCGGGTAAACGAGCTCTCGGCCTGATAGAAGGAATCAAAAATGCGCTCCCTCACCTCGTGACTCATGCCGATGCCCGTATCCGTGACCGTCAGGGTGAATTCCCCGGGGCGGTGCTGTGCGGTAATCGTGATGATCCCGGGCCCATTGGAAAATTTCACGGCATTTAATATCAAGTTGGTGATCACACGCTCGAATTGCTCGTGGTCCACGGTCAAGGGCGGCAGATCTTCCGGGATCTCCAGGATCAGCCGCTGCTCTTTGGCGTGCAGTTGCGGGTTGAGTTCCTCCTGCAGCCGGATGAGCATAGGGAGCAGCTCCAAGGGTTCCAGGTAAAAGCGCAGAGTCCCGGACTCGAGCTTCTGCATGGCCAGCAGATCCTCGACCATGCGGGCCAGCTTCTGTCCGTTCTCCAGGGCCACCTGCAGGTAACGCGCCAGGTTCGATTTTTTCAAATCCTGGGAGGCCAGTTGCGCATAGCTGATGAACCCGATGATCGAGGTTAGGGGCGTGCGCAGTTCATGCGAGACCGTGGCGATGAATTCGGTCTTGATGCGGTCCACTTCCTTGAGTTTCACCACGTCGCGCCGCACTTGTTCATAAAGCTCCGCATTTTCCAAAGCCCACCCGGCCTGCACCCCGATGGCAAGCATGAGGTGGCGTTCCTCGTCGCTGACTTCCCGGTCCAGGTTGGCCAAAAGCGTCATGACGCCCTGGCTGGTGCCTTTGGCCCGCAGGGGGACGGCCACCACCAAGCGGATGCCGAGGCGGGTAAGATCCTGGTCCATGGGGGGGCCCAACTGCAGGGTACCCGTCAGCGCCGCTTGCCCGCTGACGGTTTGGGCTTTTTGCAGCAAACGGATGCGGTCCAAAATGTTTTTCGGGACATTGCGGTGCGCCCGGATGATGATGTATTCCTTTTCATCGAACGTGGAGATAATGCCCATGGGAAAACCGGTCAGTTCCAAGACCACCTGCAGGATGTTGTTGAGCAACGGCTCAAGTTCCAGCGACTGGCTGGCGGTGGAGGCCACCTGGTTGAGCACCGCCAAGCGCTGGGAAAGGCACTCCAAATCGCGCGTGCGCTGCATGACCTTTTCCTCCAGCTGCTCCTTCGACTCCTTAAGGGCTTTCTCCAGCCGGATTTCCCGGGTCATGTCCTTGGAAATGGTGATGCTGGCCGCCGCATGTCCGTCCTGCCCGGGGTTGCCGATCAGGGAAATGGACATGAGCATGTCCGTGCGTTCGCCGTCGCGCCGCTTAATCGGCATATGCAGGTTTCGATAGCTTTTGTTGAGCTTGAGATTTTTCAGGATATCGTGATAATGAGCGGGGTCGAAGAAAAAGAAATCCAGGGATTTTCCCAAAACTTCCGAAGCCGCATACCCGGTCAAATCCTCGGCGCTTTTATTGAAACGCGTTACGCGCCCCTGGGCGTCCAAA
>JAAXVQ010000525.1 GCA_013335425.1 Candidatus Firestoneibacteriota bacterium
CATGACGTCGGGCTTGAGGGTTACGATTTGGTCGCGCGCCAAATAAGGGTCGGCCGCCGTCCCCACCACGGTGATGTCCGGCTCTTGTCCCAGCCACTCGGCATACTGGCGGCGCAGCAGCGCGGACTCATCCACAATCAGCAGGCGGATCAGGGGCGTCCGGCCTCCCCGCGCGCGGTTTTGGCGTCGAAAGCCACCAAGCTGACTTCGCACCACCCCTGGTTCAGGCCGAGTTTGGCCGAGACCGCCTGCCCGCATTCGCGCCATTGCTGGAGCTCGGCGGCGGTCAAGAGCCGCGGAGCTTTCAGGTTAAACACCGGCTCCGCCCCGTTGATCCGTCCCAGCAAATTCCCGCAGAGCACGTTGCCCAATTCACCCAGGGCGTCCTGGCGCTGTTTTTCCCCGCCTTCCTCCCCCGGATCCACGCCCAACATGTTGGCCGCCAGTTCCGGCAGGACGTCAACCGGCAAGTCCAGCAGCAGAATCCCCGAGGTCGGACCCGCGTACTCCACCCCTACCGCCGCCCGCTCGCTCCGTACGGCGGTGACTTCCTCCACCGGGCGGGTGGACAAAAACGCCAGGGTCTCCAAAATCTCCTGCGTGACTTGGATGATGTGTTGTTCATTCGTCGGCATGGAGGTTGCCTCCAAAATATTCGAGGATGATTTCCTTCACGGCCTCGGGACGGAACGGTTTATGAATGAAATGAATGCCTTGCCCGGTGATTTCGCTGATGCGGGCCTGGCTGGACTCGGTGGAGACCACAATGATGGGGATTTTGGCGGTTTGCGGATCGGCACGCAAACGCTCGATCATTTCCAAGCCGCCCATAACCGGCATGTTGAGGTCCACCAGGATAAGATCCACCCAATGAGCGCCCACCTGATCCAGGCCTTCCTGCCCGTTGCCCGCCTCCCAAAAATCGCCGATGGGCAACCCGGTTAAGACTAAGGTCTTTTTAATCATGGCGCGCATGGTGGAACTGTCATCCACCACCAACAGGTTAAGTTTCATGTCATTCTCCCTTCCAGGCAGACTCGGCTTTTTCCAGCTCGGCCTGCACGTGCGCGCAGAGCGATTCCAGCCCCGCGGAAGACAATCCCAACCGGCGGGCCGCTTCGCTGCTGGCCAGCATGTTCAACTGTTCGCTTCCCAGCCCCGCCCCGATGAGTTTGGCCGTCAAATTGGACAAGTGCACGGCATCGAGCACCGGATCGGGGTTGGCATCGGGGTTATGGTGCAGTTCAATGGCCCGCACCAAAGTTTCAGGGAACTGCCAGTGGCGCGCCACGGCGCCGCCGACTTTGGCGTGATCCGTGCCCAGGACCTTGAACTCGGCGTCGATGTACGTGAGTTTATCTTCCTCGATCAAGCGTCGGATTTCATGCAAAACCTCGGGGCTCAGGTGCCGCCCCAAAACCAGCTTGCCGATGTCATGCACCAAAGCGGCGGTAAACGCCGCTCCCGAGACCGGGTGGTCGGTGAACAGATGCAGGGACTCGG
>JAAXVQ010000211.1 GCA_013335425.1 Candidatus Firestoneibacteriota bacterium
ACTGCTCCGGGGGATTGAAAAAGTTAGTTACCCCCAGCACGCCCAACAGTACGGCGCCATGCAGCAAAAAGGAGGTGGTCAAGGTGACCGTTAAGGGCTTGTTCATTTTTCCGGCCATGGGCTATCCTCGCTCTATCGCTTTTTTTTCAAATCCGTGGCAAAAACAATCTTCTTGGCGCCGGCATCCTTGGTGGTGGTGACCACCTTTTTAAGGACGGCATAGCGCACGCTTTGATCCGCGCGGATGATGACCACCTTTTCCGAGGAAAGCGCCAGCCGCGACTTGACTTCGCCGGACAAATCGTCCAAAGCGATCGTCTTACGGTCAAGCACCACCCGGGCATCCGTCGTGATGGTGATGAAAACCACATCTTTGCGTTCTTCCAAAGCCGTTACGGCCTGGGGCAACATCACCTGCTCCATGGGCTTAAGCAGCATGGGCACGGTCACCATGAAGATGATGACCAACACCAGAGAAACGTCTACCAGGGGCGTCACATTGATTTCCGCAATGGTCTTTAAATCATTTGCCTTCTTTTTACTCATGGCTTTCCGGTTCCTCCCCCGCTGATCGCTCCGCTGGGCACAATGCCGCCTGCGGGCGGCGGCGGAAGAACGGCGGGCGAGGCCGCGGCCACCACGGCGCTGGCCGTTTCCGTGTTGCCCCCCGGTTCATCGACGATGGCCAATTGTTTGGCGCCGCATTGCCTGGACAAGTCCATGATTTGCACCAGCTTGCCGTGTTGCACGTCCTCGGCCGGTGTGATATAAACCAGTTTTTCCTTGCTCTCGTTCATCAGCTTCGTCAGTAAAAACGGCAGCTTGGCTTCTTCGGTGATTTGATCGTTGACCGTCACCTGATCTCCCGCCAGCTTGATCATGATCTCGGTCCTGACCTCGGGCGCCGCCGACGCCGCAGTCTCGGTGTTGGTCGCTTCTTTTTTTATGGTTTTCAAACCGATGCCCGACTGCATGGACAAAGGCGCCGAAACCATAAAAATAATGACCAAGACCAACGACACGTCCACCAGAGGCGTTACATTGATGTTGATAATGGGCTCTGAACTGTCTCGATTACCGCTTTCCATTAAGCGTCACCTCGAATTCTTGCTGGCCAAATAAAAATTGATCTTCTTGACGTTGACCTCGATCTCCCCGGTAATTTTCTTGATGCGATTGGAAAAATAATTGAACAAGACAATACAGGGAATAGCCACGAACAAACCTGCCGCCGTGGCGACCAACGCTTCGGAAATACCTGCCGCTACCGTGGAGGCCCCACCGGCCGCATTGGAAACCGCCAGTTGGTGAAACGCGCGGATAATACCCACCACCGTGCCGAAAAGTCCGATAAAGGGGGACATACTGCCCAGGGTGCCGAGGACTCCCAGCATTTTTTCAAATTTCATGCGCTCTTCCTGAGTGGCATTGTCCGCCAGTTCGTCCAATTCCGTCCGCGGCAAAGCGCGGTTGCCGAGCAAAACTTTCATGACCCGGGAGAAGGGTGAGGGGTGGCTGTCGCAAAAAACCAGGGCTTCGTCGTACTGGTTATTGTCGATCAAGCGCGTAATGCTTTTGGTGAACCACTTCACGTCCACCTTGGCTTTTCGGAAACACCACCAGCGTTCCAGCGCCACACCCAACGCCATCACCGAACAAAAGATCAAAATCCAGAGCGTAAAACTGGTGCGTAAAACCTCCACAATATTAATTTCCAGATTCATTCAAATACCCCCTTAAAAGTTTAATACGGTCGGCCGCTGCGGTCCGCCATTTTTCTTCCTGCGCATTTTTGGCGATATCCCGGTAAACTCCCAACGCTTCCTCCAGGCGGTTTTCCTGTTCATACAAAGCCGCCAATTGGGATAACGCGACAACACGAAAAACATCGTCCAACGGGCGGCACTTGCGCGCCGCCGTGTACAAGCCCAGCGCTTTTTTGGGTTTTTTTAGATTCTCATAGCTGTCCCCCAAACGGTAATAAACCTCCGCCGGCAATCCCCCGCCGGCGTCCACCAATTTTCCCAAATACTCCGCCGCCCGGGAAAAATCTTTCTGCTCGTGGAAAAAATTCCCCAAGCGCGCCAGGGCTTCCCGGCCTTCCGGCGACTGCGGATATTTTTTGGCCAGGGTGGCCAACACGTCCATTAATTCCTTCTCCTTATTCTGCTGCTGAAAGCACATCGAAAGGTTGTAGAGCGCCTGGGGCGCAGCTTTGTTCTCGGGAAAACGGTCGGCGAAATCCTTAAACGCCTGGACGGCGGCCGGCAAATTGTTCAAGTGAAAATAATCCGCGGCCATTTGGAACTGCACGTCCGGCATTAATTCATGCCGTGAATATTTGGCGGCAAACGCCAGGTAGCTGGCCATCGCGGCGGTTGTGTCACCCCGTTGGTCCGCGCATTGTCCGATTAAAAACAGAATTTGCGGTTGAAGTTTGCTCTCGGGATATTTTTTGGACATTTCCGTAAATTCCCCGGAAGCCTTCTCGTACTGCTGTCGGCCGAAGTACATTTCTCCGATTAAAAAACGTACTTGCTCCGCGTACTGGCTCTGGGGGAACTGGGTGATGAATGAATTCAAAGACTCCGGGGTATTTCCCTTGACCGCCAGCTGGAAGGCAAGCTGCTCTAGGTTTTGCACGGATTGCGCGGCGTTGGGATCGTCCGGATGCTTCGCCAAAAACTCCTCGTAAGCCGTCTTCGCCGCAGAAAAATCCTCCAGCGCCAAACGGCTCTGGGCGATGGCCAGGCGCGCTTGGGCGGCAAATTGAGTGCGGGGCCAGTCCGCCAAAAGGCGCTGGTAGAGCGTGATCGCCAGCTTATATTCCCGGCCGTCGACGTACAATTCGGCGCTGTGGACCAGAGCCTTTTCGCACAGCGGATGACGGGGATATTTGCGGAGAATGCCGTCCCAGGTCTCCAAGGCATTTTTAAAGAACTTGATTTGCACATAACCGTGCCCCATCAGGTAAAGGATCTGGGGCATTTCCGGTGCGGAGGGATTGGCCGTAACCCATTTTTGGTAATTGGGCAACGCTTCCGTATATTTTTTCTGGTTGAACAGCGCATGGGCCAATAAAAGCTGGAGGTCTTGACCGATGACTGCCGGCAGTTGCTTTTCCCCCAAACCCGCCTGAGCCGTTTTAATGCATTCGTTATAATTTTTGTCCTGAAAAAAGCTCCGGGCCATGCCGTCGAGGGCGTAGGGATAAAAAGATGTGTCCCAAAAATCATCCACGATGCGTTGCAGCGTACTTACGCTGCGGGAATACTGACTGCGCTCGAAATACGCCCGACCCAGGCAAAGAATGCTCAGGGCGCGGGCAGGCTTGATTTCGTCGGGCAGTTGCTTATTATGGCGGTCGATGGCGTCCTCGCTGAGCCGGATCAATTCTTCGGTATGACCGAGCCGTTGGGCGGCCGCTTGATATTGCAAGAGGCATAGGTTGACGAACAACGGGTCGCCGCCGCGTTCCACCAACGGCCGGAAGGTTTTCATCGCCTGCTCGTCAAGCCCTTGGAGCGCTTCGCAACGGCCCTGCAAATATTGCAAAGACGGCAAATTTTCGTCCTCGGGATAGGTGCGGACATAATCCCGGATCAATTTCAAGGCCTCGGGATAGCGCTTCAGGGAAAAAGCGCACCACGCTTGTTTGAGTACAGCGGCCTGATGCAAGTCCGGAGAAAGCGAGGCTGACAGCTTGCGGTAGAGTTCATACGCCTTGGGCACTTGTTCGGTGTGGATCAGACATTCGGCGGATAAATAATCCGCCGAAATCCCGGCCGGCACCTTGCCGGAAGCCGTCAAACCGGAAGCGATCTGCAACGCCTTCGCGTACTGCTTTTGCTCAAACAGGATCAGGTATTGCTGCTGGCGGATATAGGCGGAGAAAGGATCGGCGGCGGAAAATTCCCGCACAAAATCGTCCGCGGATTGAAGGGCGGACCCATAGTCTTTCGCCTGTAAAAAGGCTTCCCCGCGCAAGAAGAAGGCGTTTTTATATAAAGGCTCCCGAACCTGGCCGGACTTGACCACGCGGTTGAAATAATTGGCGGCGTCAATCTGTTTCCCCAAAGCTTGCAGCACGCGTCCCTTGAAATATTGCCCGGAGATGGTCTCGGGATTTTGCAGGCGTTTGACGGCCGCGAGGTAATCGCCCTTAGCGTAGTCCAGGATGGCCAAGGATACGGCCGTGTCTTCGCGATCGGCATAAGCCGGAGCCTGATCCAGCAACTGTGCGTAGGCCTGCCGCGCATCGTCCCATTGGTGTTGGGCCAAATAAGCCTGCCCCAGACCCGCCATGATCTCCGTGCGCAGGAAATTCTTGCCTGAGGAGGCGGCCTGAGAGGATTTCCATATCTCTTCGGCACGGGTATAATTTTGCAGGTTGAACCCGCACTCTCCCCGGCGGTAATAAAGACTATCCTCCAACAGGGGACGCAGCGGCGAATCCAGCGGCTGCAAATTGAGGGCCGAGAGCCTGCGGTCGTAAAAAATCG
>JAAXVQ010000212.1 GCA_013335425.1 Candidatus Firestoneibacteriota bacterium
TAAAAAGTTGTTCCAATTCCGCATAAGTGGCGCAATTCCAGTCCGAAAGCTTGAGCAACTGCGGGACGTTGGGCATGCCCGGGATGTTCGAACTGCCGTTGGTTTGGGAACCGTTCGAAAGGGTTTGAATGAAGGCGGCCAGGTTGAATTGCTTGGCTTTGACCATGGCCTCGGCCAAACCCACCCGGGCTTCGGAACTGCCCGCGTCATGATCCAAGGCGCGCTGGAAATAAACAATCGCGTTGTTGTAATCGCCGCGGGCCAGGGCGGACTTGCCGTCCGCCGTCAGCACGGAGGCATCGCTGTCCACGCCGTTATGGTGTAAGTCCGTAAACAGATTGCAGCCCGCCAGCGGCAGCAAGACCAGCCAACAGACAAGCGGCAGGTATCCCAAGCGCTTCTTAGGCATGCGCCTCACCTCACGCGAAATATTTTGTTAAGTATAACGCAGAGTAAACAGGATCGTCAATGAATATAGGCGCTTGGCTAAAATATCCAGGAAATACCGGCTTCGGCCCCATTGCTGTTTTGCAGACGACCGGCAATCACGTCGAAAGCCAGGTCAGGTTGGGACAAGTACCGCACACCCAGGTATAAATTTTGCTCGTCCACCCAGTCAGGGATGGTATCGTAGACCACGGTCGCGTAAAGTTCGCCGGGAACGATCATGGCCTCCAGCCCCAGCTTGGCGCCGGCATCCACCTGGCCGACTGCCTCTTCGGCGACACCCTTGCGCCCGCTGCGGTATTCCGCCAAAACCTGGGCGTGAAGGCGAAAATATTTTAAAAACGCCTGGAGGGATTCGCCGGCCCGAAGCGCGAAGGCCAGGGAACCCAAATCCTTGGATAAGACCACGCCGGTTTGCACCCGGCTTCCCCGAAAAATATTTTCCCGAGGTTCACCCAAGGTGCGGTCATTGATAAAAAGCGTCTGAAGTTTGACGGCGATGGCAGGTTTGGAGGAAGCCGGCGTTTCCGGCAGGGTGAGGTACTGCAGCCCCAACCCCACGGTACTGCTGGCGCCCATGGCCGCGATTTTAGCCGAAGCCATGAGATCCGGGAGGGCACCCCAGGCCACGGCCACGTCCACACCCGGATTTTGACTTAGGAAAAAGCCCAGATCGACTTCCGTGCGTTCCAAGCGGGGCATATAGGCGGAAAAATAATAAGGCAGAAGCAGACGTTCAACCCCGAAGTCGTCAGTCAACACGGCCGCGGCGCTCGCCGGAGCGATCGCGGGTTCCGGCACGGCCGTGGGTTGAGGCGCCGGGGCCGACGTGCTCACCGGTTCGGCCGGGAGCGCTTCGTCGCCGGCGAGAGGCGCGCCCCAGACCGGCAGGCTCAACCCCGCGCCCAGCGCCAAAGCCAGCACCCCCCGCCCCGGCCCAGCGGACAACCATTGAAATCGGCTCATGCCACGCACTCCTGTGTGCACGCGATTAGACCCGCTTTTCCAACCGGGAGTTGGAACACTTCATCAGAGCCGAAAATAGAAAATCGAAAGTTGACCGCATTTGAACTTTTCTATTTTCTAGGCTCAAAAATGTTCTACTGATTTTACTTTTTATGTTTCGCCGCCAATTGTTTGAGCGCGGCCGCCTTATCGGTTTTTTCCCAGGAAAACGAGCTCCGGCCGAAATGCCCATACGCCGCGGTCGCGCGATAGATCGGGCGGCGCAGTTTCAGATGCTCGATGATGCCGCGGGGCGTCAGGGGAAACACCTGGCGCACCAGCCGCGAGATCACGTCCTCCGGGATGGTGTTGGTGCAGAACGTGTCCACCATCACCGAGGTCGGCTCGGCCACGCCGATGGCGTAGGAGAGCTGCACTTCGCACTGATCGGCCAATCCGGCCGCGACCACGTTCTTGGCAATGTAACGCGCCATGTAGGCTGCGGAACGGTCCACCTTGGACGGATCCTTGCCCGAAAAAGCGCCGCCGCCGTGCCGCCCCATGCCGCCGTAGGTGTCCACGATGATTTTGCGTCCGGTCAAGCCGGTGTCGCCGTGAGGCCCGCCGATGATGAATTGCCCGGTGGGGTTCACATAATACTTGGTCTTGCTATCGAGCATCTTGGCCGGGATCACGGGTTTGATCACCAGATTGAGCATGTCCCGCTTGATGGTGGCCTGGCTCACGTTCGGATGATGCTGGGTGGAAATGACCACCGCGTCCACGCGGTGGGGTTTGCCGTTGAGATACTCCACCGAGACCTGCGATTTGCCGTCGGGGCGCAGATACTTGACCTTCCCCTGCTTGCGGATCAGCGTCAAACGTTCGGTCAGCTTGTGGGCCAAGGTGATGGGCAGGGGCATCAGCTCCGGGGTTTCGCGGGTGGCGTACCCGAACATCATGCCCTGATCGCCGGCGCCGTCGCGGTCCACGCCCATGGCAATGTCCGGGGACTGAGACTGGAGGGCCGTAAGCACGGAGCAGGTCTTGGCATCAAAGCCCATGGACGCGTCCGTGTACCCGATCTCGGTAACCACCCGGCGCACCAGATCCGGAACATTGAAATGACACGTGGTGGTGATTTCACCGGCCACGATCACGATGCCGGTGGTCAAGAGCGTCTCGCAGGCCACGCGCCCTTTCGGGTCCTTGGCCAAGACCGCATCCAACACCGCATCGGAAATCTGATCCGCCATCTTGTCCGGATGCCCTTCGGTAACGGACTCCGAGGTAAAAAACGATCTGCCTGTGCACTCCATAAAAAGCCTCCCAGCCAGGGGGCTTTGAAAGCCCCATCGATAAAATGAGGCCCGGACGCTCAAGGCCCGGGCCTAAACGGGAGAATTATAAACAGCACCCCGGGCCATGTCAAGCCTTCTGTTGTGGGTTGGCGGGCACTTGGCTGTAGGGAACAGGCATGCCTGTTCCCTACAAGGTTTCTTAAATTTGCCGCTTCCGGCCTACATATAAACTTGCCATCTGCCGGACATTGATTTAGTATGAAGAGCCTTCACGCCAAGGCGCCCATTTTGCTCACGGGACCGCGCCATGAACTTTTCCTTTTTGTTTCTATCCGAACTGATTCATCGCCCGGTCGTGGACCGCGAGACCGGTAAAACGCTCGGTTACGTTTCGGACATCATCGCGGACATTGCCAAGATCTACCCCAACATCACCGGCCTGGTCGTCTGCCGGCATTGGTTCGACCCCGGACGCACGCTCCCCTTGCGCTGCATAGAAATCCCCAATGACCGCGGACCGCTGAAGGCGTTCTCCCTGGAAGGGGTGTTGAGCCCCAAAATCACCTTGGCCAAAAACGAGATCCTGGTGCGCGAAACTTTTTTGGACAAACAGATCGTGGACATTTCCGGCGCGCGGGCGGTGCGGGTCAACGACCTGCACATGCTCATCGAAAAATGCAACATCTGGATCGTGCACATGGACGTCGGCTTCTCCGGACTGCTGCGTCGGCTGGGGTGGCTGAAACTCTACCGCCGGGTGGTGCGCTGGCTGGTGGACTATGACTTGGAAGACAAGTTCATCCAGTGGAAATTCGTCCAGCCTTTGGCCGACGCCGATTCCGCCGGGACGCTGGCTTTGAAAATTTCCTATGCCAAGCTTTCCAACGTGCACCCGGCCGACCTGGCCGATATTTTGGAGGATTTGGGAACCGACGAACGCGAGACCGCTTTCAAAGCGCTCGACATCCACACGGCGGCCCAAACCATTGAAAAGCTTCCCCTGAAAATGTCCCTCCACTTATTGGGCACCTTGGACAACGACGTGTTGGGAAAAATTCTCGATGAACTCCCGTTGGACGAGGCCGTGGACCTGCTCTCCGAGTTGCCGCGGAAAAAAGCCAACGCCGCCTACCGCAACCTACCGAAGAAAAAAGTTGCGGACTTGAAGGAGCTGCTCAAACACTCCAAAAACACGGCCGGCAGCCTGATGAACACCGAGTTCATCACCGTCAAGTACAATGCGACCGTGGGCGAGGCATTGGAAAAAGTCAAAAGCGAACACGAGAAAGCCGAGTCGATTTATTACCTCTATGTGCTCAACGAACAAAACTCCCTAACCGGCGTGCTGAGCCTGCGGCAAGTGCTCATCGCCCCGCCGGAACAGCTCGTGACCGAGGTCATGGCCTCCAAGGTCATCAAGGTGGGGGTGGACACCCACATTGAAAAAACCGCCCAGCTTTTCATCAAGTACAATTTTCACATGTTGCCGGTGGTGGACTCGCACGCCAAAATGAAAGGCATCATCTCCGTGCGTGACGCGCTGGAAGCGTTCTCCCCGGACATCAAAGACGAAATCGAAGGGGGCTCCTAGACCATGGCTTTGGCTTGGTTGGAAAAACTAAAAGAGCGCCCCGGCTACATCAAACTGGCGCTGTTCTTCTCGATCCAGTTCGGTTCGGAGAATGCGGTTGCCTTCACTTACGGATTGTGGCTGCTGCAATTCGCAGCCGGCGGGGTGGATGTTCTGCGGCTGATCGGATCCAACACCTGGTTGTTCCACCTGCTCAGCGGGTACGCCGGTT
>JAAXVQ010000213.1 GCA_013335425.1 Candidatus Firestoneibacteriota bacterium
GCCATTACGCCGGCCACTAAAATTATTTTTATCGCCAATCCCAACAACCCCACGGGCACAGCCCTGCCGCCGCGGGAGCTGGAACGCTTTGCGGCCAAAGTGCCTGCCGGCTGTTTATTGGTTCTGGATGAAGCCTATTTTGAATACTTGGACCCGGCGTGGCGTCCGGACTCTTTGGCCTTAGCCCGACGTTATCCCAACGTGGCGGTGCTGCGTACTTTTTCCAAAGCCTACGGGCTGGCCGGGTTGCGGGTGGGTTACGGGCTGGTTTCGGGCACCGTGGCCCGGGCCGTCGAGTGCGTGCGCGCCCCCTTTAATGTCAACCACGTGGCCCAGGCCGCGGCCGTGGCCGCCTTGGCCGACGGCCAATACTTGCAGCACAGCGTGGCCCTGGCCCGACGCGAGCGGGTTTGGCTGGGCGCCCGTCTGGCCAAAGCCGGCTTCGCCGTGGTGCCTTCACAAGCCAATTTCGTGTTTGCCGCCGCGCCCTGGGGCAGCGGGCAGGCTTGGTTTTCAGAACTGATGAAACTGGGCGTCATTGTGCGCCCCATGCCCGGACCGTACCTGCGCATCACCGTGGGCACGCGGGAACAAAACGAGCGCTTGCTGGCGGCTGTGAAAGAAGTGCAACAAACCTTGTTTAACGGCTAAAAGTCTTTGTCGCTATAGGACCCATGGGTCCTATAGGACCTATGGAGGTCTTTCAATGGTTATCGTCATGCGGCAGGACGCCACGGAAGAACAACTGGCGCATCTGGTGGGAAAACTGCAGGAAAAAGGCCTGACGGCGCATATTTCCCGGGGCACGGAGCGCGTTATTGTCGGCGCCATCGGCGATGAACGGGTGCTGCAGAGCGTACCGCTTCAGGCTATTCCCGGCGTGGAACAGGTCATGCAGATCCTGCAGCCCTTCAAGCTGGTGTCGCGGGAGTTCCGCAAAGAAGACTCTGTGGTGGACGTGAGCGGGGTTAAGATCGGCGGCGGTCATTTCGCCCTTATCGCCGGCCCCTGTTCGGTGGAAAATTGGGACACGCTCATTGAAACCGCGCAAAAAGTCAAGGCCGCGGGAGCCAACCTGCTGCGCGGCGGCGCGTTCAAGCCGCGGACCTCGCCCTATGCCTTTCAGGGCATGGGGGAGGAAGGGTTGAAGCTGCTGGCCCGGGCCCGGCAGGAAACCGGTCTGCCCGTGGTAACCGAAGTGATGAACACCTCCCAGGTGGAATTGGTGGCTTCCTACGCGGACATGCTGCAAATCGGCGCCCGCAATATGCAGAATTTCGACCTGCTCAAGGCCGTGGGGGATGTCCGCAAGCCAGTGTTGCTCAAGCGCGGCCTTTCGTCGACCATCAAAGAATGGCTGATGTCGGCCGAATACATTCTCTCGCGGGGCAACCACGCGGTGGTGCTCTGCGAGCGCGGCATCCGCACTTTCGAAACTTATACGCGCAACACCCTGGATCTGGCGGCCGTGGCCGCGGCCCAGGAACTTTCACACCTGCCCGTGATCGTGGACCCGTCGCATGCCACGGGCAAACGCAGCCTGATCGAACCCATGAGTTATGCCGCCATGGCCGGCGGCGCCGACGGGCTGACCATCGAAGTGCATCCCCGCCCCGAGGAAGCCCTCTCCGACGGGGACCAGTCCCTGTTGCCCGAGGATTTTGCCAAGGTGGCCCAAGGGCTGCGGCGCTTTGCGGGGGTATGCAACCAGACATGGTGAGAGAGCGCAACCCCTCCCGGTTGTTTTCCAAAGTAACCATCGTGGGCGTCGGTCTGATGGGCGGTTCCTTGGGGCTGGCCATCAAAAAACGCGGCTTGGCCAAAGAAGTGGTCGGGCTCGTCCGGCGGCGCCAAACCCTGGTGCGGGCCAAGGCCTTGGGGGCTATTGATGCGGGCACGCTCTCGCTGCCGCAAGCTGTGCGCGGCGCCGAGCTGGTCATTGTCGCCACCCCCGTCAATCAATTGGGGAACATGCTGCGGGATTTGGCGCCGCATCTGCCCGCCGGTTGCCTGGTCACGGACGTGGGCTCCACCAAGGTGCGTTTCCTGCGGGATGTGGAAAAAATGTTCTATGTCCCCGATTTGGTGACCAAGACCGTGCCCGTGAAACCGACCTTCACCTTTGTCAGTTCGCATCCCATGGCCGGGTCGGAAAAAGAGGGCGTGGAGCATGCGCGCAAGGATCTCTACGAAAGTTCGCATTGCCTGTTGATTCGGACCAAGTACACGCCCGCCGACGCCATTGCCCGGCTGGAGACGTTTTGGCGCAGCGTAGGTTGTCGTTTGGTGAGCGTGGTGACGCCCGAGGAGCACGATCATTGGGTGGCGGCCGTGTCGCATCTGCCGCATGCCCTGGCCGCCTGCCTGGTCAACGTGGTGCAGGATTTGGCCCAACACGATCCGCGCTTGGTCACGGCCGCGGGGCCGGGTTTTCGCGACACCACCCGGGTGGCGGCGGGCGCCCCGGCCCTGTGGACGGAAATACTGCTTTCCAACCGCGAGGAAGTTTGCGGCATGATCCAGCTGTTGCGCCAGCAGCTTTCCCGCATGGAGACCGCCCTGCAAAGCAACGAACCCCGGCGCCTGTCGGCGCAGTTGGAACAAGCCTCGAGTTTCAGGCAAGAATTGGAGAAAAAACGGCGTGTCCGAAAAGTTCATTAGTCCCGTCCGCAGCCTGAAAGGCGAACTGCACCTGCCTGGGGACAAATCCATTTCGCATCGCGCGGCCATCCTCGGGCTTTTGGCCGAAGGGCAGACGCGCGTTTATCACTTTTTAACCGCCGACGATTGTCTCAACACCGTCAAGGCCTGCCAGCAATTGGGGGCCAAGGTTGAGATCAAGGGCGAGGAATTGAACATCTCCGGGTGCGGCTGGGTCGGTTTGCGCCCGCCCAAGGACGTCATTGATTGCGGCAATTCGGGAACCGGCGTGCGCCTGCTCGCCGGCGTGCTCGCCGGTCAAGCGTTCGAATCGGTCATCACCGGGGACGAACAAGTGCAGCGCCGCCCCATGCGCCGGATTATCGATCCGCTCAAGGCCATGGGCGCAGAGATCACCAGCGAACCAGGGGGCCTTTGCCCTCTGCGTATCCGCGGCGGAAATTTGAGCAGCCTGAATTATCTTTCTCCGGTGGCCAGTGCCCAGGTCAAGTCCTGTCTGCTTTTGGCCGGTCTCTATGCCCGCGGCCGGACCCTGGTCACCGAGCCCTCGTCCTCGCGGGACCACACCGAGCGGTTGATGCGATATTTCGGCATTCCCATCCGCACCGAAGGTTTGACGGTCAGCGTGGAGGGCGGTGTGCTTCCGCAAGGGCGCGAGATTACGGTGCCGGCCGATATTTCCTCGGCCGCGTTTTTCCTGGTGGCCGCTGCCCTGCTGCCCGGTTCCGACCTGCGGCTTTTCAACGTGGGTATGAACCGCACGCGCACGGGCGTGCTGGAAGTGCTGCGGGTGATGGAAGCGGACATTGCCGAAGACAATCCGCGCACCCAGGCCGGGGAACCGGTGGCCGACTTGGCCGTGAAGTACCGGAAGCGCATCCAGGGCGCTCAGATCAAGGGGGCAAAGCTGATTCCGCGCTTGATCGACGAGCTTCCGATTTTGGCCGTGGCGGCCGCCGCCGCCGAGGGCGAGACTCTGATCGCCGAAGCCGATGAACTGCGCGTCAAGGAAACCGACCGCATCAGCGTACTGGTCCAGGAGCTCAAGAACATCGGCGTGGCCATTGAAGAGAGACCGGACGGCATGCTTATCCGCGGCGGGAAAATTTTAGGCGGCAAGGCCGATTCCCACGGCGATCACCGGCTGGCCATGAGCCTGGCGGTGGCCGGTTTGGTTTCGGAGAAAGGCGTGACCCTGAACAATCCCGAGTGTGTGCGCACCTCTTATCCGGAATTTTGGGACCACTTGGCGGCGGTGACTCTGTGAGCCCAAAGCCGAAGTTGATAGTCGCCATCGACGGTCCCGCCGGTTCGGGAAAAAGCACGGTGGCCAAACTCGCGGCCCAGCGCCTGCAGTACACCTATATCGACACCGGGGCCATGTACCGGGCGGTGACGGTCGCCGTCATGCGCCAAGGCTTGGACCCCGCGGATCAAACCGCGGTCGAGCAAGTCGCCCGCGCCTCCCACATCGAATTCGTACCCGGCAAGACGGGGCGGGTTTTGCTCAACGGCGAGGA
Organism: Candidatus Firestoneibacteriota bacterium; assembly: GCA_013335425.1. Lineage (GTDB taxonomy): Bacteria > Oederibacteriota > JAAXVQ01 > JAAXVQ01 > JAAXVQ01 > JAAXVQ01. The sequence continues at coordinate 4,182 of JAAXVQ010000213.1, forward strand.
TGTGTCGGAAGCCATCCGGTCACCCGAGGTGTCGCGTTTGGTTTCGGCGCATGTGGCCAGTTACCCGGGGGTGAGGCAGGTGCTGGTCGCGGCGCAGCGGGCCATGGGCGCGCACGGCGGTGTGGTCATGGAGGGGCGCGACATCACCACGGTGGTTTTTCCCCAAGCCCAGGTGAAGATTTTCATGCTGGCCAGCCAGGAGTCGCGGGCTCTGCGCCGGTTTGAAGAATTGCGCCTCAAGGGCAAGCCGCAGGCTTATGCCGAACTGTTGGCGGATTTGCAAAAACGCGATGCCGAAGACGCCCGACGCC
>JAAXVQ010000214.1 GCA_013335425.1 Candidatus Firestoneibacteriota bacterium
GGCTGAACAGGTTCAACTGCATGGTATAGGCCACCAGGTTGGACTGGGGCTGCAAGGCGGTTTGCAGAGTGATTTCAATGCCGCCTTTTTGCAGAGTCGTGGTTTTGTCCAGGTTGTTGGCCAACACCGGCATCAAAGCGTCCCCGTCCCCCGTATAGCTTAATTCCGATCCCGAAAAACAGGCTTTGAATTTGACCACGGCCCAGGTGACCAGCTCCTCATCGTCGATCCCGGCGTCGCGTGCAATTTTGTCGGACCCGAAACCGATCACCAGGATTTCCTTGATCTCCCGCTGCCGGGTCTTAATGCGTTGATCCATATATTGGTAAAATTGAGCGGTGTTTTCCGCAGCCTGCGCCGGCAGAACCAGCGCCAGCGCCAGGCAGAACCAACCCAGGCGTTTCATAACATCCCCCTTAAACATGAAAAGTTTCCTTAAAACAGTTTACCACGGCAGTGCCTTTTTGTTGGGATAATCCCTCGCGGGAAATTTTTTCGGCCCACTCCTTCCGAGGCTGTTCGATGCCCTGGACGCTGTTAAAAATTTGGTTTATACTTATACCCTACGGTTTTTCGGAGGGGCTTCCGCAACGTCTGGTTCCCGGGGGGGAGATGTCTCTAAAAAGGGTATTGAAAGTCTGCGTATTGATAGGCTGGGGATTTTTAATCCCCGCCTGCTATTTTACCTCGATTAATCCTTTACCCAAAAGTCCGGCCGTAGATCCGGGCCTGCTCGGCTGTTGGAAAGTTCAGTGTGATGAAAAAACGCCATCTCCGGAGCAAAATTATTTTTTGTTTTTGGAAGATAAAGACGGATTTTTTCAAGCCGTGCTGCTGAACGATCATTACCAGTATGATGAATTTTACCGGGGATTTTGTTCTGAGATCAACGGGCAGAAGTACCTCAACGTGAAGCAACTCTCCTGGGGAAACGAAAAATCCGGTCCGGCGATGGATAAAAATTATTCCTTGGTGCACTACAAAATTACGGAAGGCAAACGGCTGGAGATCACCCTGCTGGACGAAGACAAACTCAAAGAGGCGCTGGCGAAGAAGCGTTTGCAGGGCAGCCTGCCGAAACCCAGCGACGATTTGGTTCTTTCCGATTCCACGGAAAATTTGGCGGCCTTTTTTGGCAAGCAAGATCCGGTCGGATTATTGGGCAAACCCCTGGCACCGGCTGAAAAAACCACCGAACTGCCGGCAGCCGGCAGCCGCTGAACCGGAAAATTTAAATAAGGAGACCGCATGTCGAACCCCGTTAAGTTGGAAAAGGTAAACGTAATCTTGAAAGCCAACGTATATTTTGAAGGAAAAGTGATCAGTCATACTTTGGAAAGTCCCGACGGTTCCCGGCAAAGCGTCGGGGTGATTTATCCCGGTGCTTTTACCTTCAACACGGGAGCGCCCGAAACCATGGACATTCTCGCCGGTGCCTGCCGCATGCGGTTGGCGGGGGAAACGGTTTGGTGAACCTATGCCGCCGGCAGCCGCTTTGAAGTGCCGGGAAACTCCTCTTTTGAAATCAGCGTGGAGAACGGTTTGGCGGAATATCTTTGCAGCTATCGGGATTAATCCGGATGACGGCGATTTTCCGAAAAAGCCTGTAATGTTTTAGCTCCCGCGCAAGTCTAATCAGTTGCATGTCGGCAACCCGGCAGGTTGAGCCGACGGAGGGTGCCGTCCCCCGCAGTGGGGCGGCGTTCTCCGGAGGTTGGGGGGAAGGGAAATGAAACTCGAGCCAGCGAAAAATCAGCGGGAATTTTCACAGGCCGAAAATGCCTTGCGTAAAAAAATCCGGGAAATTCTAAAAGGTTTGGTTTTTGCGAACACCGGCGAACACCGGGTTGCGGAAGAATGGCTTTACCAAAAATTTCTTGCCGGGTGGACCAAGCCTGAAATTTTTCCCGCGTTGCGGGGGAAAAAGCAGATTTTTCGGCCGCAGAAAGCCGTCCAGCCGCAGGATGCCCGGCTCATGCCCCGGGGACAGCGCGTTTCCCTGAACTATCATCCGGAATTTTCGAACAGCGAATTTGAAAAGTTGAGTTTTGGTTTACTCCCTTCGGTACCTGAGGATAAGTGGTTGATCTCCTTGGATGACGAGCACCTTTGCTTTTTTCGCAGCGGCACCCGGGTTTGTCTTTATGAAGCGAAAGTTCAAAAACTCGCGCACGGTTGCCGCGTAAAAGGCGCCTGGGTCGACCGGGGGTTTTTAGAGCAAAACGAATGGAACAGTCCCGCTTATGCCGAACGGTTATTGGATTACCTGATTCGGCGTCTGCTGCTGGGAGCGGCGGTAGCCTTTCCCTACCCGGCCGGGGTTCAGAAAGCGCTGGACCGCAGCATGTTGCGCCTGGGATTGGTGGGAAAAAACCTGATCCCCGAAGAGTGAATCGTTCCGGGAAACCCCCAGGGCTACGACAGCAGGCTCCCGGCACCTTTACTTTGTCCCTGCCGCCGGCGCGGCGCAGACAGTCGGTGTCGCCAGCGATCACCCGAAAAACCCCGGATACTGCCGCATTTTGATGCCGCATTGCAGCTTGACCCCCTGCCGGGAACATGATATTGTCAGCAAATTCGCATCCAACCTCAGGGGAATACTGAAATTGGTTCCCGGGAATCCTTTCATATATAAGGAAACACATACCGCCATGACCTTGTTGCGCCAGAAACGCTTTTGGCTGGGTTTGTTGATAACCGGGATTTTTCTTTACCTGGTGCTGCGCCAGATCGACACCGGAGCCCTGGTCCAGGCCGTGCTCCACGCCCAATACATCTGGTTATTGCCCGCGTTTGTAGTTTACATCGCGGGTTACCTCATCCGCGCCATCCGCTGGAAGTTTTTGCTCAACGCCGTCAAGCCGCTCCCCTGGCCGCGTTTGTTGCCGCCCTTGATTTTGGGTTTTACGGTCAATAATTTGCTGCCGGCGCGGGCCGGAGAATTTGTCGGGGCCTACGTGGTGGGCAAGCGCGAAGGCGTGTCCAAAACCGCAGCCTTTGCCACCGTCGTCATGCAACGGGTTTACGACGGCCTGGTGATGGTGCTTTTAGCCGTGGTGGTGTTGTATTTTTTCCGCCTGCCCGGGTCCGCTGCCGGCGCCGAGTCCAAGTTTGTGGACATGGTCAACTTTGTCATCAAGGCAACGGCCGCGATTTTCGTGTTGTTGTTTATCAGTTTGTTTGCGGTCATCACTTGGCAGGAATTTTTCACGGGCTGGTTTGCGAAATTCAACCGGCGTCTGCCGGCCGCGCTGCGTCCCAAAGTGGAAAAACTGCTGGGTTCTTTTTTAGAGGGTTTGGCCGTGATGCGCAACCGGCGCGACAGCCTGCTCGCGTTTTTGTTTTCGGTTTTAGCCTGGACCGGTGAGAGCGCCGCGTACTATTTCGTCATGCGCGCTTTCGGCCTGGTGCTCCCCGCCTATGCGGCGGTTATGCTCATGGCCGTGATCAACTTGGGCATCATGGTGCCGTCCTCCCCGGGGTATATCGGCCCGTTTGAGTTCTTCGGCGTGGGCACCTTGCTGCTTTTCGGCGTGGCCAAGAGCGCTTCCTTGCCCTGCATTTTGGTGATTCACGCCCTGGTTTGGCTGCCCATCACGCTTTGGGGTTTTTATTATATGTGGACGCTCAAGCTTTCCCTGCACGAGATCAAGGGGCCGGGGGCGGAAAAACCGGCATGAAAGCGCGCGGCAAACATATCGGTATTGTGGGTGGGGGCCTGGCGGGGTTGACCGCGGGCCTGGACTTGGCTCGGGCCGGATACCGCGTCACCGTGGCCGAGGCGGCACCCGAGCCCGGCGGTCTGGCCGGAACGTTCGCCTATGCGGGCACCCGGCTGGAAAAATTTTATCATCATATCTTCACCACCGACCTGGACGTTATTGCCCTCATCCGCGACTTGGGGCTGGAACCCAAGCTGCGTTGGCGCGAAACCCCCATGGGCATTTACCAGGACGGGCGTTTGCTCAAGTTTGCTTCGCCCTTGGACCTGTTGCGCTTCACCCCCCTGTCTTTTTTCAACCGGATCCGTTTCGGCATCGTGATTCTCTACCTCGCCCGCATGAAGTCATGGGAAAAATTCGAATACCTGCGGGCGCAGGATTGGATTCGGCGCGCTTTCGGAGAGCAAGCCTGGCAAAAAGTCTGGGGCCCGCTGCTGCACGGTAAATTCGGAGAGCATGCTCCGGAAATCGGTTTGCCCTGGTTCTACTCGCGCGTGCATACGCGCGCCGGCAGCCGGGCGCAGGGCATGACCAAAGAAAGTTTGGGATACCTGGAGGGCAGCTTTCAGGTCCTGCATGCGGCCTTGGTGCGTGAATTGGAAAAGTTGGGGGGCGAAGTGCGCTGCGGAGAACGGGTGAAAGCCTTGCGGGTTTCCGGCGGCAAAGTGATTGGCTGGACCAGCACCCGCGGCGGCGGGAAGTTCGACGCGGTACTGGCGACGCCCGCGCCACCCGCTTTGGCGGGCATATTGCCCC
>JAAXVQ010000215.1 GCA_013335425.1 Candidatus Firestoneibacteriota bacterium
TGACGGTCCCGGCCGGAATGACCCCCAGCGTCACCTCCGACCCGGCCAAGCCGTTAACCACCTCATTGATGGTGCCGTCCCCGCCTACGGCGACCACCAGATCATACCCGGCTTCGACGCATTCCCGGGCCAGGCGCATACCGCTTCCCGGCGCCGTCGTGCAGGCGGCTACGGCCGCAATGCCTTCCTGCCGCAAAGCCTCAAGCACTTGCCCCAAAACGATTTCCTGAGCCGGCTTTTTCTCCCAGACGGAAGGTTGAATGCCTAAAAAATGCCGCAACACCCGGGGAAGTTTCAGCCCTTGCCCCGATTGCGGGTTATAGATCACCATGGTTTTACGGAAGCGGGAGCCTGATTGGATTGCGGGCGTGGGTTCCATGCCTGTCCTTTTTGACTACACTCTATCCCGGCCTGCGAAAGCCGTCGGTCGATTAGTTTGAGTTTACACCTTGCGCCTCGACCTGCCGGTTAAATCTTCGTTAAAAATATTCCGGCATCAAATTTCATAATCCATCGCGGCGCGCTCGGCGGTCACGGCGCGGACGAATTCGGCCACCTTCTGATGTTCCGGATGATCAAGATAATGTTTTAAATCCTTGGGCGAAGCAAAGGACGAATACAACACCAAATCAAAAGACGCGTTCTTGGTTTCCAAGGCTTGTCCCACCTCGAAAAGCTGAATCTCGGGAATCAACCCGGGCAAAGTTTCCAAAAGGGCCTGCATGCGCCGGATGTTTTGTTCGCGCGAAATGCCTTCCACGTTTTCCTTAAGTTTCCACATCACAATATGTTTAATCATGTCCGCCTCCCCCTCCCAAATGGCTCAGCCGACGCCCGTCAACTCTGCGTGTTTGACACCGACCCGGACCGCTATTGCACGACTATAAATTCAGGCTGCCGGAACGATTTTAAAAGCATGATATTGCCAGGCCGGTAAGGCCACATAAAGCCCGTTTTTCTTTAAATCCGCACCCGCATGCGTGTAGGTTTTGTGGTTAAGTATATCGCAAAAATCCCAGACCTTTTCACCAAAATCAAAACCGGAGATCTCCACGCTCCCCTGGGCCGGGTAGGGGCTGTAATTCACCACCAGCAGCCACGGTTGCGTACCCAGGCGCCATTGATAGGCGATCCAGGGATTGGGCCCGCCTTCCCCAGCCCGCACCGGACAAAGCGCCCAAGAATCCGCATCCGTTTGTGCACGCAACGAGTTTTCCAAAACCGTTTGATACCAAGCTTCCAGCTCTGGGGCCGGCGCTTCGTCCGGACGACGCCCCAGTTGAACCGGAAGCTTAACCCGCGCGCCCTGCAATTGCCCGTCGTGAATCAGGCGCGCGCCGGGCAGGGTAAAAAGCAACACGGTCGCGGCGCGCAGCGGGGCCGGGTCCAGGACTGCGCCCACGCGCGGTTCGTCGTGATTTTCCAAAAAGCGCAATAAGCGGCGCTGGTAGAGCATATCCGCCTGTAAATGCGCCCGTACGGGTTCGGCCCGGCTTTGCAGCAAACGCTCATAGAGACGCTTGTCATAGCAAAAATCAAAACCCAATTGCTGCAAATCCCATTCTTTGTCCCAATAGGCTTCCGCCAAAAAGAGAAACTCCGGACGGTCGCGTTTGGTTTCCGCAATTACTTCTTCCCAAAATTCCCGCCCGGGGCGGCTTCCCGCCCGCTCTCCCCAGGTTTGCGCAAACAAGCCGTTCAACATAAGCATCGCCATGTCGCAGCGCACCCCGTCACAGACCGCGGTCAAATCCCGCAACGTTTGTGCGGTCAGCTCCCGGGCCCGGATGGAAAAAGCGTTGAGTTGCGCCGTATCGGTCCAGGGAGGAAAGTTGGGGTCCCGGCCATGGGCCAGCACGTTTCCGTCCGCCCGAAAAAACGCCAAGGGTTCGGCCAGCACATCTTCCTCCGAACCCCGGAGAAACGCTTCCGGCGCCTCCCGGGTCCAGGCATGATCGCGGGCCACGTGGTTGGGAACATAATCGAGGATCAGTTTGCAGCCGCGCCGCCTGAGCTGCTCACGAAAAATTTTCAAGCCTTCGTCCCCGCCCAAGTGGGCATCCACCCGGTAGGCGTGCACCGCATAGGGAGAGCCGGCCACGTCTTCCGGAGAAAAATCCGGCAAGACTTCCCGATAGGCTTGCTGCAGAAACGGGAAACGCAATGCTTGTTCCCGCGCCGCCGGGCTTCGTTCCCAGACGCCCATAAGCCAAACCGCATCCCAAGCGCGCGCGAGCGCATCCAAAATCCCGGAGGGAACCTCGGCCAAGGTGATGGGACGCCCCGCTTTTCGGGAAAGTTCATTCAACCACGGCCAGGCCGGTATTTCATAAATTTGCGGTTGCAGGGCGGAGGGTGAGGACATGCGCAACTCCTGTTTTTTCTATTCGTCGAGCCGCGACCCGGAACCGCTCAGCCCAACCGCTGAGCCGCCAGGGCGGACCCCAGCGCGTTGACCAGTTGCGGGTTCTCGGGTATGGCGAGTTCCAAGCCGAGTTTGGCTTCCAGGGCGGCGCACAGGCCCGTGTTTTTGGCCCCGCCGCCGTTAAAGGCCACGATCTCGAGCAAACCCGTTTTATGGGTCATGGCCAGGATGCGTTCCGCGATGGCACGGTGAATGCCGGCGATGATGTCTTCCTTGGCCGCTTCCTGTGCAAGCAGGGATATCACTTCGCTCTCCGCGAAAACCGTGCAGGTGGCGTTGACGGTGATGACTTTTTCGGATTTGGCGGCCAAGGGTCCCAAGTCCTCCAAGGGCACTTCCAGTGCACGCGCCATGACCTCGAGGAAACGTCCGGTCCCGGCCGCGCATTTGTCGTTCATCACAAAATCCGCGACCTCATCGTTTGTTCCCAGGGAGATCACTTTGATGTCCTGCCCCCCCAGGTCAATGATGGTCCGGATGCGCCCGCGGGGACTGCCCCAAAAAACCGTGCCCAAGGCGCAGGCGGAAATTTCCGTGATGGTCTGATCGCCGAACTCCACCACCCGGCGGCCGTAGCCCGTGGAGACCGTGCGCTGCACCGCTCCCGTCTGCAGGCCGCACGCATGCATGGCTTGCGCCAAGGCGGTGGCGGCGCTGAGTTTCGGCCGGCTCCCCGTCGGCACCACGGCCGTGGCGAGAATCTCCCGGTCCTGCAGCAAAAGGGCTTTGGTGGCCACGGAACCGATGTCTATGCCGGCGGTTAGCATGCGCGCGCCTCCTGCCCTCAGCCCCGCTCGGGGAGACGGCGACGGAAGAGTTCATAAATACCCAGCCAAATCACCGCGGAAACCAGCGGCAGGATATAATAGATGCCGCGATAGGCCAAGAGCATTCCCATGACCACCGAAGGCGGGTAATAAGGTTCCAACAACAGCAGGATGACGCTCTCGAAAACGCCCAGCCCGCCGGGGACCTGGCTGGCGAACCCCGCCACCTGTCCCAGGAGAAAAATCCCCAGGAAGGCAAAATACGTGAACCCTGCCTGCGGCGGCAGCAGCGCGTACAAGATCGCCGCCGCCGTCAGCCAATCCGCGCACGATGCGGCAATCTGCCCCAGCGCGATCCGGGGCGAAGGCAACTGAAAGGAGGCCTTGCGGATTTTCAAGACCTTCCCGTGCTCAAAGCTCAAGGCCACGTACGCGACGACCAGCACCGCAAGCAAAGCGCCCAGCCAGCGTACCGCGGTGGCGGACAGGACAAAGGCGGCGGGCAGTACGGGGCGGCCCAGCCCCAAGGCGATGCCGCCCAGCGTGAAAAAGCCCAGCCAAAAGGTAATGCCGCAAAAAGCGACGATCTTGGCAATATCCAAAGCCGAAACGCCCCAGCCGGAATAGAACCGGTAACGCACCGAACCTGAGGTCAGAAAGGTAAAGCCGATGTTGTGGCTGAACGCATAACCGATGAACGAAGTCATGGCGGTTTTGAAATACGCCAAAGGCTGCCCCACGTAGCGCAGCGCCAGCACATCATAAAACGTCAAGGCCAGGTAATTGCCCGTCATGAACAAAAGGGCGGCCGCAACCCGGTGTGCGGGCAGGTTGGAAAAATGCACCCACACGTCCCGGAAATTAAATGTCCGCAGTTCGCGGAACAACACCCCGATGGCCAGAACAAACAGGCATAATCCGATAATACCGGTAATCCAGGATAGGGTTTTTTTTTGCATGCTGCTCCTCTGAAAAGTTCTGATAGCTTACTTCCGGGGCCGGGGATGATGCAAACTTCGGCGCCAGCGGATTAAAAAATAAACGCCCGCCGCGACGAGCAAAACCACCACCGCGGTGGCCAATTGGGCGCCGAAACCATCGGCCAAACGCTTCCAACTTTCCCCCAAAAAATTACCCAGCAGGACAAAGGTGGCTGTCCAGAGCAACGCACCCGGAAAGGCAAAAAGTGCAAAGAGCGCAAATTCCAACTTGGAGGCTCCGGCCACAAAGGCCGAGAGATGCCGCACCCCCGGGATGAAATAGACCAGGGTCAGGGTCCATTTCC
>JAAXVQ010000216.1 GCA_013335425.1 Candidatus Firestoneibacteriota bacterium
ACGAGGATTACCGGCATTCTTTTTTATACGGCAATTACGTCACCCTTTCCAACACGACACGGCGCGACCTGGAACGAATCAAGCGTTTGAAGCTGTCACCCCTGTATATTTCCGTGCACGCCACCGCTGAACCGGTCCGACTAAAACTTTTGGGGCGTTCGCGGGCCCTGCCCATTTTGCCCCTCTTGCAGGAATTGGCCGCAGCGGGCATTGTCCTGCACACCCAGGCCGTGATTTGTCCCGGGATCAATGACGGCCGCGTGCTGGAAAAAACCGTACGCGACTTAAGCCGCCTGCACCCCCAAGTGCGTTCCCTGGCCGTTGTGCCTGTCGGGCTTTCCAGGCACCGGGCGCACCTGGCGTCGCTCAAAGCCATTGACGCTGCGCAAGCAATCAAATTGCTGGATAAAGTACAAATTTGGCAAACCCGGTTACAAAAGACGCTGGGGTCACGTTTCGTCTATGCCACGGACGAGTGGTATTTGCGTGCCGGGGTGGGTGTTCCCCGGGCGGCGGCGTATGAAGGGTTTCCTCAAATAGAAAACGGCGTAGGCATTGTGCGGCAATTTCAGGACCTTTGCCGCGAGGCGTGCCGCAACCTCCCGCAACGCGTATCCCCGGCGCGGCATATCGTCGTACCGGTCGGAACCCTGGCAGCCGCCGTGGTGGCTCAGGCCCTGCGGCCTTTAGCCCGCGTTGCGGGAGTTTCCCTGGACGTGGTGAGCGTACCCAACCGTTTGTTCGGGGAAACCGTCACCGTCACCGGGTTGTTGAGCGGCGGCGACCTGCTGGCGGCGCTGAAGTCCAAAATGCACCCCGCCACCCGGGTGTTGATCGCCGGAGACATGGTGCGCGACGGACACGAGGTGTTTTTGGACAACATGTCCCTGCGTGAATTGGGCCGGCGGCTGCACGCCGGGGTCCAACGCGTTGACTCGCCCGAGGCCTTGATACGGGCAGCCCTGGCGAAACCTTAAGCAGGTGCATTAAGCTCCGCGGCGGCGTGCCGGACGGCTTGTCGGCGCTTTAGGGTTTTTTTTGTCGGGGAAACGTGGTATACCTTTCTTGGAAAAATGAGCAAGGAAAAGCCGCCGCCTGGAGAGACCGGGTGGGGCTTTTTTTTTCGAAGCCCATGTCCGCAGAAATGCGCAGGGTTAAATGCAGGAATGAGGATGTCATGAAACAAGCTGTGGTCGCCTTGGTGGGTCGTCCGAACGTGGGCAAATCCGCCTTATTTAACCGGTTGACGGGCAAAGCCCGCGCCATCGTGGACTCCACCCCCGGATTGACCCGGGACCGCAATTACGGTTTGGCGGTCTGGCAGAACCGCGAGTTCATTGTCGTGGACACCGGCGGCGTGGAAATGGAAGCCCAGGACAAGATCCGCCGCCAAGTGCAGGAACAAACCCAAGTGGCCTTGCGGGAGGCGGACATTATCCTTTACGTGGTGGACGCGCGCACACCGCTGGACCGGGCCGATTCGCACATCGCCGATTTATTGCGTCGGGCGGACAAGCCGACCTTTTTGGTCGTCAATAAAGTGGACAATGCCGAACAGGAAGCCGAGGCGCAGGAGTTTTGGTCCCTGGGGCTGGGCGAACCTTACCCGGTCTCGTCCCTGCATGGACGGCGGGTGGACGAACTGTTGGACGCGCTTTGGCCGCTTTTGCCCGAAGCGCCCCTGACGCCCGATGATGCCGACGATCTGACCATTAAAATGGCCGTGGTCGGGCGCCCCAATGTGGGCAAGTCCTCGTTGGTCAACCGGATTTTGGGGGAATCCCGGGTGTTGGTTTCGGACGTGCCCGGTACGACCCGGGATTCCGTGGACTCTGAATTCACCTACAAAGAAAAAAAATACCGCATCGTGGATACGGCCGGACTCAACTCCCCGCACCATATCAATGAAGAGGCCCTGGATGATTACGCGGCCGTGCGGGCCCTGCGTTCCATCCGCGAAAGCCACGTAGTGCTGCTGCTGCTGGACGCCTCCATCCCCTTGTCCGATCAGGACGAGCGTATTGCCGGGTTTATTCACGAGGCGGGGCGGGCCTGCATTTTGGGCATCAACAAGTGGGATTTGCTGGAAAAAGACGCCACCACCACGCAACTCTACTCGGCCATCCTGCGCAAACGCATGCCGTTTTTGGACTACGCGCCCATTGTCACGTTTTCCGCGAAAACCGGACAGCGGGTGGACCGGGTTTTGGAATTGGCCGCCTATGTGGACGAACAGCACGTCATGCGGTTTAAAACCAGCTTGTTGAACAATGCCTTGAAGGAAATTTTAAAAAAGCACCCCGAGCCCTCGCGGCACGGGAAATCGCTTAAGGTGAACTATATTTCTCAAACCGGTGTGCGTCCGCCGGCGTTCGCCCTGTTTGTGAACGAAGCCAAGCGCATGCACTTTGCTTATTTGCGCCATATTAAAAACGGACTGCGGGCGCGCTTTGGACTGGAAGGCACACCGTTGATCATCATGCTGCGTGGGCAAAAGGAGGCCAAGGAACGTGCTTAATCAAACCTTAGGGGTGGTGCTGGCTATTGTGGGAAGTTATATCTTGGGCTCGATTCCCACAGGGTATTGGTACGGTCGGTTGCGGGGCATCGACATCCGCAAGCAAGGTTCGGGTAACCTGGGCGCGACGAACGTGTTGCGCGTACTGGGCAAAACCGCGGGTGTTTTGGTACTGAGCGTGGATGTGGCCAAAGGCTTTTTGGCCGTGGCGCTGCTGCCGCATTTGACACCTTTTCCGGGCTTGGATTATGTGCGCGTGGCCTGCGGCTTGGCGGCGGTGTTGGGGCATACCTACACCCTCTTTCTGCAGTTTAAAGGCGGCAAGGGCGTGGCCACCACTTACGGTGTGTTGCTGGCTTTGGCCCCGGTTTCCACGATTTTGGTTTTCTTGGCTTTTGTGGCCGTGGTGGCGTTTTCCAAATATGTTTCCCTGGGTTCTTTGGTTTCTGCGGTGCTGTTTCCTATCTTCATCTGGCTGCTGGGTGAATCCGGGCAAGGCTTTTCAATTTTGTTTTTGGCCCTGGTGGTGGGGACGGCCGTGGTGGCAAAGCATCGCTCCAATATCCGCCGGATTTTGGACGGCACGGAAAACCGTTTGGGGAAATCCGCGGCACCGGGTGAAAAGCCGAAGGGCGGTGGGCAGGCATGAAATCGACTCCCGTTGCAGTTATCGGCGCCGGCGCCTGGGGCACGACCCTGGCCATGATTCTAAACCGGCGGGGTTTGGCCGTGCGTTTGTGGGAGTTTTTCCCCGAATATGCGCGCGTTTTAGACCTAACGCGAGAAAACCCAAAGTTTTTACCCGGTGTCCAAATAGCAGCGGACATTGAGATCACTTCGGACTTAAACCGGGCAGTGGAAGGTTGCCGCAACCTGGTGATGGTGGTGCCTTCGCAAAGGATGCGCAGCGTGGCCCATCGCCTCGCGGCGGGCGGTTATCAACCGGAAGTGGTGGTCAGCGCCTCCAAAGGGATTGAACAGGACAGTCTTTTGAGGATGTCCGAAGTGTTGGTCGCTGAATTCGGCGAGAAGATAGAAACTTGTGCGCTCTCGGGGCCCAGCCACGCGGAAGAAGTGAGCCGGAACCTGCCGAGTACCCTGGTCGCGGCTTCCCGGAACAAGGAAGTGGCGCAACGCGTGCAAGATTGGTTTATGGGGCCTTCGGTTAGGGTCTATACGAGCGAGGACATCGTCGGCGTGGAACTGGGCGGGTCCTTGAAAAACGTGATTGCCTTGGCTTCGGGTGTGGTGGACGGTTTGGGCTTGGGCGACAATGCCAAGGCGGCTTTAATAACCCGCGGGTTGGCGGAGATCATCCGTCTGGGCAAAGCCCTGGGCGCTCGGACGGAAACGTTTTCAGGACTTTCCGGCTTGGGTGATTTGGTGGTAACCTGTATGAGCCAACACTCGCGCAACCGGCGGGTGGGTGAAGAATTGGGACGGGGTAAAAAGTTAAAAGAAATTTTGTCCAACATGGAGATGGTCGCCGAAGGCGTGGACACGTCCCGCTCGGCCTTCATGCTGGCAAAACGGCTGGGCGTGGAAATGCCCATTACCGAGCAAATGAACCGGGTGCTGTTTGAGGACGTTCGCCCGGCGGATGCTCTGTCCGAACTTATGCTGCGGGCGCGGAAGGAAGAGCGTGATGACGCGCCCTGAGTTCCGGGGCGGCAGTCAGCTTGGGAGAAGTGAGGTGAAATGTCATGGAAAAAAAAGAGCGCAATGTCACCAAAGCGGAATTGGCCCAACGGCTGGCGGCTGTGGGTATTTCCCAGCGGCATGCACGTCAGATCGTGGATTATTTTTTTGAGCAACTTGCGGAAACTTTACGGCAAGGCAAGGTCATTCACTTGGTGGGTTTCGGAGCGTTTCGTTTCAAAACCCGGCCGGTCCGGGTGGGGCGCAATCCCCGCACCGGAGCACGGGTGGACGTGCCCGCCA
>JAAXVQ010000217.1 GCA_013335425.1 Candidatus Firestoneibacteriota bacterium
GCCCTGCTCCCCCACGGGTTGTACTCGGCTCCCGGTGACGAGGAAGGTTCCCCCGCCCAGCGCACGGAGTTGCTGCGCGCAGGCGTGCTGACCGGTTGTCTGCACGATCTCGAGACTGCAGCCCGCGCCCAAACGCGTTCCACGGGTAATGGTTTTCGCCCGGAATTGACCTCGCCGCCGGGCGTGGGGCCGAGCAATTTTTTGCTCCAGCCCGGGCCGGACTCGCTGGTGTCGCTGCTGACGGCTTACCCCGGCGCGCTCTACGCAGCCGATGTGTTGGGACTGCATACCTTGGACCCGGTCACCGGGGATTTTTCCCTCGGAGCCGGCGGCTGGTTGTTGGAAGCCGGGCAAGCCGGCCGACCGGTTCGGGGCATTACCATTTCCGGAAACCTGCTCACCTGGCTCAAACAGATCGATCGGCTGGCTGACGACCTCACGGTGTTCGGCCATTTCGGCGCACCCACGGTGGCGGTGCGGGATTTGACGCTGGCGGGAAGCTAAGACACGTTTTCCCAAGTAACGGCTAAGCGAGGCATTCATGGAACAAGCCATCAACGGCAAGACCCGCCTGGCGGGCGTGATTGGAAACCCGATTTCGCATACCCTTTCCCCGGCCATGCACAACGCGGCGTTTAAGGTGTTGGGTCTGGATGCGGTTTATGTTCCCTTGGGCGTGCCCGAGACCGGACTTAAACCTTTGTTGGAAACCTTGCTGGCCCTGCAGGCTTTGGGCGCGAACGTAACCGTGCCTTATAAAGAAAAAGTTATGCCGCTTTTGCATGCTTGCAGTCCCAATTCGGAAAAAATCGGAGCAGTCAACACGTTGGTCTTTGAGGGTGAACGCATCCTGGGGCACAACACCGATGCCGTGGGTTTTAGCATGTGCCTGGAAGCTGCGAAATTTTCGGTTGCGGGCAAGCAGGCGGTTTTGTTGGGAGGCGGGGGCGCCGGGCGCGCGGTGGCTTTTGCACTTTTGGACGCCGGCGTGCAGACCCTGGCCGTGGCGGAAATTGACCGGGAAAAGGTGGCGCGTTTGGCCCTGGATTTCAAAGCGGTTGGTTCCGGCGAAATCCGTGCGGTTATGCCGTCTTCCGAAGAATTGCGCACTGCGCTGCGCGATGCGGATTTGATTGTCCAGGCTACTCCGTTAGGCTTAAAACCGCAAGATCCGTTGCCCGTGGCGCAGGCGTGGCTGCCTGCGGGTCGTTGTGTCATGGATCTGGTTTACGGTGCCGGAGATACGCCGTTTTTGGCGGCGGCCCGCGCGCAAGGCAATCAAGTTATCCACGGGTGGCAAATGCTTTTAAATCAAGGCGCGGCGTCTTTTAAACTATGGACCGGGCAGGAACCGCCCTTGGCGGCCATGAAAAAAGAGCTATTATCGGCCGGGGGCATCCGGGAAGAATAGGTCCGCGGGCCGGCGGGCATAAAGTTGGTGGATTTAAACCGGATTTCACATTATAATTTGAAACAATGCGTTGCATGCCGATACTGACAACGGCACGCCGCAGTTCGGCAACCGTTGGACAGATCATTTTCAAGGAGCCTTCCCATGGTCACAATGGACACCCTCATGCGGGCGATGTTCGAGAGAAACGCTTCGGATCTGCACCTCACCACCGGCGTTCCGCCCATGCTGCGCATAGACGGCGAGATCGTGGCCACGGATTTTGAAAAACTCAAGCCGGACACCACGGCCACCTTGATTTCCAGTATTTTGACCGATGAGCAGAAAAATCAACTGAAACGGGAAAACCAACTGACCATTTCTTTCGGTCTGGAAAAAACCGGGCGCGTGCGGCTGGCCGTGTTCCGGCAGAAAGGCACCCTGGCTGCCGATTTGCGCGGCATCCCGGCCCACACCCAAACGTTTGAAGATTTGGGCCTGCCGGCCATCCTCAACGACATCGTACAAGTGCCCAAAGGGTTGGTGCTGGTGTGCGGTCCCACGGGGTCGGGAAAATCCACGACCCTGGCCTCAGCCGTCAATTGGATCAACGAACATAAATCCGTGCATATTCTGACGGTCGAAGACCCGCTGGAATTTTTGCACACCCATAAAAAGTCCATCGTCAATCAGCGGGAAATCCATACGGACGTCGAGTCCTGCGCCCAGGCTTTGCGCGCGTCGCTGCACCAGGACCCGGACGTCGTCATGATCGGCGATCTCTATGACCCGGACACGGTCCAGGAGGCCCTGTCCGTGGCCGAGACCGGACATTTGGTGCTGGCCACCTTGAGCCGTCCGGATTCGGTGCAAGCCATTACGTCCATCATCGAACTGTTTCCCCAGCATCAGCAGTTCAAGATACGCATGCAGTTGGCCAACACGCTCCAGGCTATCGTGGTGCAGCAGTTGCTGCCGCGCGGGTATTCCTCGGGGCGGGTGGCGGCCTGCGAGGTTTTAATCCCCACCTCGGCCGTGCGCAATCTCATCCGGGAAGAGAAGGAATACCAGGTTTACTCCGTCATGCAGACCGGCGGCGAGTACGGCATGCAAACCATGAATCAGGCGCTCTTTGAGCTCTATCATAAGCAGTTGGTGACCTATAACGAAATCTTTTCACGCACCACGGATCCCAAAGATCTGCAGAACCTAATCAAGGGCACGGCCTAGGCGCTTGAGCGGTCAGCGCTCAAGCGCCGGAGCAATAGAAAATGGAAAGTAGAGAATAGAAAGTAGCAAGCAGAGCCGGCGAAACACACAGTTGCGGTCTACTCTCTACTGGCTGTTTTCTGCGTTCTATTTTCTACTCTCTATTTTCTATTTTCTGTTGAGGGGGACTGGGTGATTCGTATGCGCTTTTTAAAACAACTCCGGAGCGAAGCCGGGTTTACCTGGATTGAAATCGTCATTTTGGTGGCATTGCTGGGCATCCTTTCGGCCCTGATTTATCCGCGCATTCAGCAAATGCAGGAAGCCGGGCGGGAAGCGGCCACCAAGAGCAACATCGGCGCGATCAAGTCCGCCATTTCCATTTATTACGGGGATCACGAAGGTGTCTGGCCCACGACCCTGGACGTCAACGACCGTACGGTCGGTTTCGGTTTCGGCAATTATTTGGACGTGATGCCCAAAGTGAAAGCCACCCACCCCATTGACCCCAGTAAAAGTCCCGAAGGCGGCGACATTACCTACAAGGCCTTTACCGCCGAACCCAGTTTGGCCGAGCCCAGCGCTCAGGGCAAGGGCTGGCGTTATGAACGCGAGACCGGCCGCATTTGGATCAACAGTTCGGACACGGACAGCAAGGGCGTTTCCTACACCACCTACGGGTATGAATAGCCGCAGGTTTTGTTTTTTTCAGAGATCGTCAAGGTTTGATTTTTAACGTGCCGGGAATCCGGCTTTAAAAAATTCGGCCCCGGGGGCAGCGGATTGCACCCCGGGGCCGAACTTGTTTTATATTGACCTGCGAACCCCCCCTGAGTCACCCGGGGAACATTGATCCGCGCAGCGGGACGATTTACAGCTTGCCGTTTTGGGCGGCTTTTTTCATCTTCTCGTTGGCGAAGATGGCGATTTCTACGCGGCGGTTTTGTTGGCGTCCGTCGGGGGTGGCGTTGTCGGCCACGGGCTGGGTAGCGCCGTAGCCCATGGTGGAAATGCGGGTGGCCAGCACGTTGCCGCTTTTAAGCAGATTGCCCACGGCCGTGGCCCGGCGTTCGGAAAGGGCTTGGTTGGTTTCTTCCTTGCCCGTGGAATCCGTGTGACCTTCCACCAGGATGTTGGTATCCTTATATTTGTTGAGTGTGGCGGACAAACGGTTGATGTTGCCGACGGCTTCGCTTTGCACCACGGCTGAACCCGAGGCGATGAGAATGCCGGAATCAAAGGTGATCTTGATGCCTTCACCCACGCGTTCCACCTTGGCGCCCTTCAGGTCGTTCTTTAATTCCGCAGCTTGTTTGTCCATGTTGGCGCCGATCAAGGCGCCGGCCGTGCCGCCCACCGCCGCACCGACCAAAGCGCCGATGACGCTGTGGTTGCCGAACTGGTTGCCGATGATCGCACCCACACCGGCGCCCAAGGCAGCGCCCGTGCCTCCGTAGATCGCGGCGTTGTTCAACGACGCGCACCCCGACAAAGCCAGGGATAAAACCAGAAAAGCCGCCCAACGTTTCTTGTGCATAGCCACCACTCCTTTGCATAATAAAATGATGTTGCCGGCCGGGGCAGGTTGGGGTTCGTTTTCACCTTCGCGCCCGGGTCAATATTTTGAACGCCAAAGCTTAACATGTCGCCGCGGGAAGTTCAAGCGGGTGCTGGGGGTTTTTGAGCTTCAATTTTTCTTAGGCCGGCCGACGATCCAGAGAAAAATGGACTTTTTGGTTTTTAGCGGTATAATAGTACCACTGTTGGGCGGGAGAGAATCGACTAAGGCGCACATACTGATTGTGGATGATCATGCCCGGCTTTTGG
>JAAXVQ010000218.1 GCA_013335425.1 Candidatus Firestoneibacteriota bacterium
CCCATGCCGGAAAAGTGGCACGGCGTGCGGGACGTGGAAATCCGTTATCGCCAACGCTACCTGGACCTGCTTTCCAACGAACGCTCTCGGCAGGTCTTTGTGTTGCGTTCTCGCATCGTCAAGGAGATCCGCCGCTATTTCGACAGCTTGGGGTTTTTGGAGGTGGAAACACCTATGATGCACGCCATTGCGGGGGGCGCGGCGGCCAAACCGTTCATCACCCATCACAATGCTTTGGACCGCGATTTGTTTTTGCGCATTGCGCCCGAGTTGTACTTAAAGCGGCTGCTGGTGGGCGGATTTGAGAAAGTTTACGAGATCAACCGCAACTTCCGCAACGAAGGCATCAGCACCATGCACAATCCCGAGTTTACCATGCTGGAGGCTTACCAAGCCTACGTGGACGGGGCGGCCATGATGGAACTCACCGAAAACCTGTTCTCACACCTGGCCAAAACGCTTTTTGGCAGCACGGAAATCACTTATCAGGGGCAGGCTTTGCAATTGGCGGCGCCCTGGCGCCGCGTAACCATGCAGGGTGCCATGCAGGAAGCCATTGGGGAAGACGGATGGACGCTTTCACCAGAGCGCCTGCGCGCGCTCTGCCGCGAGCAAAAAATTGCCGTAAGCGACAAAATGGGGAAATCCGAGCTGTTTGATTCTCTTTTTAAATACTTGGTCGAACCCAAGCTTATTCAACCGACGTTCTTGGTGGATTTTCCCATCGAGATTTCTCCTTTGGCCAAATTCAAACCCGGCGCACCGCATTTGGCCGACCGCTTCGAACCCTATATCGTGGGACATGAATTCGCCAACGGTTTTTCCGAATTAAGCGACCCGGTGGACCAAGCCCGCCGTTTTGAAGCCCAGATGGAGCAGCGCGCGGCCGGGGACGAAGAAGCGCATGCCGTGGACGCGGACTATGTGCGCGCCTTGGAATACGGCTTGCCGCCCGCAGGCGGCTTGGGCGTGGGCATTGACCGGCTGGTCATGCTTTTGACGGATTCGCCCTCAATCCGTGATGTGATTTTGTTCCCGCAAATGCGCCAAATTCAGCTTCCGCAGGACGACGAAGAGGTTCCTGAGATCGAAACCGTCAATCCGATCTGACCATATAAGCGATTCTGATTTTCCGAAGCAATTGCTTAAACCCGTTGATTCAAGATAAAAGGAATGTGGGAAAGCCGGAAGTCAAAGCGGCAAACGAAATTTACAGGTGCTTAGAACAGAGCATATAAGCAGCCAGCCAAATTTTTGCAAAATTTTTAGGTTCGCCGGTTCTAGGAGCCTGTCGGACTTAAATCTTCGAAAGATCCAAATACCGCTCCGAATGGCTCACGAATAAAGGTGCCTGTGTGTTTTCCCCCTTTTGCAAAGGGGGATACAGGGGGATTTGATTAGGCCTAGCTCAATTTCAGCCTGGACGCGGGCAATAGCGGCCAGGCGGTCTTCGCGCCGGGCCAGTTCGTCCGGAAGGTCCATTCCATCCGGGATGTCGGCGGCATCGGCTGCTTCCGCCATTTGCAACAGCCGCCGCACTTCAGCGCGAAGCTGCTTCTCGATCTTGTTGGCATGCCCCCAAGAAAGCGCATGATGCTTGGAGGCGTTGGCATGCACTTTGGTCCCGTCCAGGCTGATTTTGCCCAGCTTGAATAGCTTCAGACCGCGAGCCAGGAGAAGCGTTTGAACAAATAGCGATTCCAGCTTTTGAGGTCGTGATTATAGGCCAATATCATTTATCAAATCCCCCTGTATCCCCCTTTGCAAAAGGGGGATAACGGCGCTATTATACCATCTCTGAGGAGAAAGTCCGACAGGCTCCTAGGTGATGAGAAACGGGACCGGGAGAACGACAGGCTTCTGTTGCTTGGGTGGATCAAAATGCAAATGTGGCAAAGACAACATATTTGTGGTTATTTCCTCGCTGGTGCGCGGTTCATCGAGGATTTTATACTTTTGTTCACGCAAGGCTTTCTGATAGTGCCGGGCAACGATGCCCAAATGTTCATTTTTCTCAGTTGGACTCATAAAAGATAACCTCCGGACTTCGGCTACCATAAATATTAATCAACGAGTCGTTTTTAGGTATCCCTGGGTAACCTTTAAGTTGAGTTAGTGTGTAAGTCTATTTGTCGTTTTTTGAAATAATAATGTGATTAAATGTTGTATAATATATAAATAAAATCTCTGACTAACTGGACACTTTGGTGGCTGACTGGGCACTTGATCAGCCCAGACGAGAGACCTAAAGGTGGCGTTATGAAGCGGCGCGGAGCTTTTTTATTGTCGGCGGTATTCATGATACTGTGCGGCTGGGCGACGGAGACCGTTTGGGCCGCTACCATCACAGTGACGAGCACGGCTGACAGCGGGGCGGGTACGCTGCGGCAGGCCATTGCAACCGCAGCGTCGGGTGATACCATCCGTTTCAGCTTGACATACCCAGCCGTGATCACGTTGAGTTCCAGCCTCGCCATCAATAAAAATTTGACCATTCAAGGCCCAGGTGTGGACTTTTTAAATGTGAGCGGCAATGACATGGTAAGGATATTTAACATTTCGGCCGGCAACGTCAACCTTGCCAAATTGGATATTTCCAACGGCTATGTTTCGGGGTCGGGAGTGTCGGGCGCCGCGTTTCTGATCACCGGCAGCGCCTCCGTGACCCTTGATCTTTGCCGGGTTCATCATAACGTCATGGAAGGCAGCGGAATTGTGGTCGGCGCCGGCGCTTACGTGTCCCCGACTTCTGCCCTGACGGTTTTTCGCAGTGAGCTTTTTGAAAATTCGGTTGTCGACACCACCTTCAGCGCGGGCGGCGCCATCTACAATGAAGGCAATTTGACCATGTCCCAATGCGCACTGTATTACAATACCGCCAATGAAGGGGGGGGCATTTACAGCGAAGCCCTTTCGCCAAAATACGTCGCTCTGACCAACTGCACCGTGACTCAAAATTATTCCCGCGGGTATTCGGCGATTGCCTGCACGGAAGATGGCGCGGTCAATCTTACGAATTGCACTTACTCGGACAACTGGTCGGATAACGATGAATCAGGGCTTTTTGTTTATGACGGTGTTTTGGAGGTTCGCAACACGGCCATTGCCAACAATGACAGCAACGACGCGGGAATTTTGGATATTTATCTCGATACCATCGGTGTCAACTCGTTGGGGTATAATTTCATTGGTTCGTCCTATACGGATTACGGCTGGGCTGGTTCGGATCTTTGGGAAGTTTATCCGGATAAGTTGGATCCGCTGCTTTCCGGTGTAGCCTACAACGGCGGGTATGTGTCTTCATGTGCGCTGGCGTCAATATCCAGCCCCTTGCGCAACCCGGCCAGTTCCAACGGAGCCCCTTTTGCAGACAGCCGGGGCTTTCTGCGTTCCGGTACCGCGGACCGAGGAGCTTATGAGCACGGCGGCACTTTGCCGTCTGCGCTTTCGGCCGTGAGTGTTTCCTCGAACGACTTCACGGCTGCCTGGAACGCGGTGGGTCCGGCCATGGGCTATTTACTGGATGTTGCTCTCGACTCCAGTTTTGTCAACCCGGTGGCCGGTTATGAGGATTTGGACGTTGGCAACGTGACCACCTACGCCGTGTCCGGTTTATCGCCTGGAACCGTGTATTATTACCGGGTGCGCGCGTACAATGGCACAACCCAGACTTATTATACTGGGACCATTAATTTGACGACCCTCAACTCAACGCCGACAGTCACGCCCACCGCCAGCCCAACACTTACGGTAACGCCTACGCAGACGGCCACTTCGACGGTGAGTTCCACGGCCACGCGGACTACGACCCGGACCTCTACCGTGACGACGAGCCCTACCGCGACCCCCACACCGACGCTAACCGTCACGCCAACCTCGACCGCCACTTTTACAAAGACCCCGACCTCATCAGCCACCTATACGCCAACGGTCACGCCGAGCGTGACGCCGACGTTCACACCAAGCATGACGCCGACGTGGACCGAAACCTCCACACCGACCGAAGGCCCTTCGGGGACCTTCACGCCGACGTTCAGCGTTACCCCGACTAAGACCGTTTCAGGCACGGCCACGGCGACTGGGACCGTCACGCCCACGCTTACGGCTTCGGGTACCTTGACGCCGACGCCCAGCGTCACCCCGACTTTGAGCGTCACAGGCACGGGCACGGCAACCGGGACGGTCACGTCAACCCGTACGGCTTCCGGGACCGTTACGCCGACGTCGAGCGCGACCGTAACGCCGAGCGTGACCGAGACCGTGACCCGGACAGGAACTCCGACGCGTTCCGCCACGCCGTCGCCGTCGTTTACGGCCTCGTCCTCGGTGACACCCACGTTGACGGCGTCGGTTACCTTTACGCTTACGGCCACCATCAGCCCGACTGCGTGCTCGTCGGGCT
>JAAXVQ010000003.1:0-17075 GCA_013335425.1 Candidatus Firestoneibacteriota bacterium
GTCCAGGGTCTCGCCGCCCAAGCTGGCGAACAATTCCGCGGCGGTGGTGGCCTTCTTGGAGGCTTCCACGGGCGGGAAATAGCTCTCCACCACGGCGAGAATCTTCTCCGCCGTTTTGGGGCCCACACCCGGGATCTCCTTCAATTGCTCCAAGGTCACACCCTTGAGGGAGACCAAGTCCGCATAACCCGCGGCCTTCAATTTTTCCACATTCTTGGCGCCCAAGCTTTCAATGTCGTCCAAGGCCGGTGCCGACTTCAAGAACGCTTCCTCGGCTTTGCGGCGCAGTTCTTCCTTGCGCTGGCTGTCGCTCAAAATATCGATACGCCGGCCGGTCAGCTTGGCCGCCAGACGGACGTTTTGCCCGTTCTTGCCGATGGCCAGGGAAAGCTGATCGTCGGGCACCACCACCGTGGCCTGATCGCTGGTCGAAGACATTTCCACTTTCAGCACCTTGGCAGGCTGCAACGCGGCCTCCAAAAGGGTGGCGGTGTTTTCCGAGAACAGGATAATGTCGATTTTTTCACCGCGGATCTCGCGGACAATGGCTTGGACACGCGCGCCCTTGATGCCCACACAGGCGCCGACCGGGTCCACGTTTTTGTCCTTGGACGTCACGGCGATCTTGGAGCGCGAGCCGGCTTCCCGGGCCACGGTTTTGATCTCCACCGTCCCGTCGGCAATTTCCGGAACTTCAGTCTCAAACAGGCGTTTGATCAAATTCGGGTGCGAACGCGAGACGATGACCTGCGGCGTGCGGCTGGTTTTGCGCACATCCACGATGAGCACCTTCACCCGGTCGCCGTTTTGGTAAAACTCGCGGGGAATCTGCTCGCGGGCCGGCAAAATCGCCTCCGTGTCCCCCAAATCCAGGATCACATTGCGCTGCTCAATGCGCAGCACCACGCCGTTGACGGTCTCACCTTGGCGGCGCAGAAATTCCTCGTAAATAGCGTTGCGTTCCGATTCCCGCACGCGCTGAACCACCACCTGCTTGGCGGTTTGCGCGGCAATGCGCCCGAATTCCGAGGGCGCAATCGATATTTCGATTTCCTCGCCCACGGCCACGTCGGCGCGCAGGCGGCGGGCTTCTTCCACAGAAACTTCCCGCCAGGGTTCCTTAACCTCGGAAACCACGGATTTCTTGACCAGGGCCACCAAATCGCCGGTTTCGCTGTTGAAAACCACCCGGATATCCTGGGCCGCACCGTTGCTTTTACGCGAAGCCGAAATCAAAGCCGCCCGAATGGCCTCCAACAAGACTTCCTTGTCGACCTTGCGGGAGCGCTCGATTTGGCGGATCATTTCTATAAGGGGCAAATTCATGTGTTTCTCCTTGCGTTGGCATGCTTTTCCCTGAAAATAAAAAGAGTGGGCAAAAAGCTCCCCACTCTTCAAAGGGTATTAGGGTGAAGCAACTTTAGCATAGACCCCGTAAAAGGGGCAAGCAAAAAAACGGTGAAAAAGCATTGCAATTATGACCGGTTTTGACTAAGCTTTGGCATGCTTCCTCACGCTGCCGGGCAACCGGCCGAAAAAACCGCCTGACAGGTAACGCATGACCTTGGACCCGAACGCCCTTGCCGAACAATTGACCCGCGCCGCCCAAACCCCGGTGGTGGAAAACCATCCGCTCTCAGGAGAATGCTCTTTCCGCCTGGGGGGGCGCGCCCGCTATTTCTGCACCCCCGAAACCCCGGAGGCCCTGCGCGCCGTCTGGCTCAAAGCCCGGGAACTCGCGCTGCCGGTTTTCATCCTGGGCGGCGGGTCCAACGTCCTGTTTAAAGACGAGGGTTTTGCCGGTGTGGTGATTGCCACCAAAAACCTGCGGCAAATCACCGCCACACCCGCGGGCGCGATCCGGGCTTATGCCGGGGCCCGCAACGCGGACATGACGGCCCTCACGCTGGACCGGGGATTGACGGGTTTTGAATGGGCTTCAGGACTGCCCGGGTCCGTAGGGGGCGGCGTTTACATGAACGCCCGCTGCTACGGACATTCGTTTTCCGACATCGTTACCTCGGTAAGGGTGTTTACCCTCGAGGGCCAATGGCTGACCCTCTCGGCCCCGGAATGCCGGTTTGCCTATAAAGACTCGGTTTTCCAACACGAACACTTCATTATTGTAGAAGTGGAACTGGCCCTCGCCCCCGGCGAACCGGCAGCCATCCGCACCCGCAGCGAACACACCCTGGCCGACCGGCAAAAACGTGGGCAATTTGAGTTTCCGTCCGCCGGCTGCGTGTTTAAAAACGCGATGGCCATCAACCAACCGGCCGGAAAACTGATTGAGGACTGCGGTTTGAAAGGACTTGTGAAAGGCGGCGCTCAGGTTTATGAAAAACACGCCAACTTCATTATTAATAGCGGAACCGCCACCACCCAAGACGTCACGGACCTAATCGGAATCATTAAAACCCGGGTACGGGAAAAACATCATTTCGAACTTGAGGAAGAAATCAAAATCGTTTGAATGTCGTAGGGGCGTATGGCCATTCGCCCCATCAATCACGCCTTTACTTTTTTCAGCAACCACGCCATGTTCTCGCCCAGCACCTGCATGGTGCGCATGCCCTCTTCGTCCTTTTCCACGGCCCCGGACTCCCGGCCGATACCGATATTCCAATAACTGGACCCGGGAATGATCATCTGCCCGATGGTGAAAAAATGGTTCAAACTGTCCCAGGCGTGTATGGCGCCCCCGCGCCGGACCGCGACCACGGCCGCGCCCACCTTGCGCCGCAGGCAAGAGTCGTTGCTGCGCGACACCATGCCCGCCCGGTCGACCAGTGCCTTCATCTCCGAGGTGATGTCCGAGAAATAAACCGGCGAGCCCAAAAGAATACCGTCGGCCGCCGCCATCTTGGCCACGCACTCATTGAGCACGTCGTTGGCCAGCACGCATTTCAAGTCCTTGGTCTTGCCGCAGGTGCCGCACCCCGTGCAGCCGCGCAGGGTCTTCCCCGCCAATTGCACCAGCTCGGTTTCCACCCCCGCTTTTTCCAGCTCCGCAAACACGGCCCGGATTAAAATCGCCGTATTCCCGTCCTTGCGCGCACTGCCGTTGAACGCCACAACCTTCATAATGAATTCTCCTTATTTAGGCGGAAATATTTATCGCGTTTTTGGCAGGGGCATGACCTGTCATGCCCCGCCAGTATTAAAATAATGTAGTCTGGTCGGTTTTGGGCAGGACGCCCAGGCAGCCGTGCTGCGCTAAAATTTCAATTACGTTTTTGTTCGCACCGGTACGGCGGGACAAATCTTCTTGGGAACGGAACGGACGCCCCGGGCGTTCGGCCACAATGCGGTCCGCGCAGGTGGCGCCTAAGCCTGCCAGGGCGCACAAGGGCGGCAATAGCTCGCTGGGGCCCGTAAGCGTGAACAACCGTGCGTCGGATTCCATGAGTGCGACCGGGCGGAAACGGATGCCGCGCGCCAGGGCTTCGCGCACCACTTCCAACACCACCACCTCGTCTTTTTCCTTGGCCGTCAAGTCCTGCCGGGCTTTGAGTTCCGACAAGTGCGCCACCACGGCCTGACGCCCGCGGACCACCAAGTCCGCGTCGAACGCTTCGGCGTTGAGCGTGAAGTAGTTGGTGTAAAACGCCGCGGGGTGATGCACCTTGAAGTAGGCGATGCGGAAAGCCATGATGCAGTAGGCCACGGCGTGCGCCTTGGGAAACATGTATTTGATTTTTTTGCAGGACTCGATGTACCACTCGGGCACCTGGGATTTTTTCATTTCCGCTTCCTGGTCCTCGGCCACGCCCTTGCCCTTGCGCACGTTTTCCATGATTTTAAAGGAGAGTGCCGGTTCCATGGATTTGGAAATCAAATAATTCATGATGTCGTCGCGCGCGGAAATGACCGACGAAAGGGTCGCGGTTTTGTTGCTGATCAAATCCGCGGCATTGTTGAGCCACACGTCCGTGCCGTGGGAAAGGCCCGAAATGCGCACCAGTTCCGAAAACCGGGTCGGCTTGGTGGCTTCCAGCATCTGGCGCACAAACTCGGTGCCGAACTCGGGGATGCCCAGCGTGCCCAAACCCGTGCCGATGTCCGCGGCCGTAATGCCCAAAGTTTCCACGCTCGAAAATATCTTCAGCGTCTCGGGGTCGTCCAGGGGAAGCGAGCGCACGTCCAAGCCCGTCAAGTCCCCCAAACGGCGCAACGAAGTGGGGTCGTCGTGCCCCAGGATGTCGAGTTTCACCAGCGAGTCGTGGATGGCGTGGTAGTCAAAATGCGTGGTAATGATGTCGCTGGTCTTGTCATCGGCCGGATGCTGGATCGGGGTGAAATCGTAAACATCCAGATCCTCGGGTACGATCATGATGCCGCCGGGGTGCTGCCCGGTGGTTTTTTTCACACCCGAACAGCCGCGCGTCAAGCGGTTGATCTCAGCCTCGCGCAGCACCAGCTTGTGCTCTTCCAAATACTTTTTCACGAAGCCGTAGGCAATGCGCTCGGCCACGGTGGAAATGGTCCCGGCCTTGAAGATGTGCTTGTTGTCAAAAAGTTCCTCCACGTACTTGTGCATGGTGGATTGGTAGTCGCCGGAAAAGTTCAAGTCAATGTCCGGCACCTTGTCGCCCTTGAAACCCATGAAAACTTCGAAAGGAATGTCGAAGCCGTCTTTGGTCAACAGGGTCCGGCAAGTTGGGCACTCGCGGTCCGGCAAGTCCGCGCCAATGCGCCGGGCGGTGTCGATTTCAAAAAAGTGACAGGCCGGGCAGAGGTAATGCCCGGGCAGGGGGTTGACCTCGGTAATGCCCAGCATGGTGGCCGTAAGCGAGGAGCCCACGGACCCGCGCGACCCGACCAGATACCCGTCCTCCAAAGATTTTTTAACCAGTTTGCGCGCGATTAAAAACAGCGACGCATAATTGTTGCCGTTGATGGCCTTGATCTCGCGATCCAGCCGGGTCACCACCGCCTCGGGCAGGGGTTCGCCGTACTGGGACTTGGCTTGCGCCTGAGCCATGGTCTGAAGTTCGCTCTCGGCGTTTTTCAATTTGGGCGGATGGAACGTGTTCTTCAAGGGCTGGATGGCGTCCACACTCTCGGCCACAGCCTGCGGGGCCGTGACGACCACTTCGCGGGCCGCGTCTTCGCCCAGGTAAGCGAACTCCGCCAACATCTCGTCCGTGGTTTTCAAATAAAGCGGCGCCTGCAGGGCCGCGTCCTCGTAACCCATGCCGGATTGCAAAATAGAGCGGAACACCTCGTCCCCGGGTTCCAAAAAGTGCACGTCCCCGGTGGCCACAACGGGTTTGCCCAACCGGCGCCCCAGCGCATAAATGCGTTGGTTCATGCCCAAGAGTTCTTCCTCGCTTTTGAGCACTCCCGAGCGCAGCAAAAACCCGTTGTTGCCGCGCGGCATGATCTCCAGGTAATCGTACTTTTGGGCAATGCTTTCCATTTCCGCTTCCGTCGCGCCTTCGAGCATGCGCCGGAAAAGCTCCCCGTTTTCACAGGCTGTACCCAACAGCAGCCCTTCGCGGCATTCGGCCAACAGGCTCCGGGGAATGCGGGGGTTGCGGTAATAATGTTTCAGGTGCGCTTCCGAGACCATGCGGTACATGTTCTTAATGCCCGCGGGGCGGGCGATGAGAATGCTGATGTGATAGGGGCGCACGCTCTTGTCCTGCCCCCAGTTGTCCTCGACCAAATACCCTTCCATGCCGAAGAGCACTTTAATTTTATGTTTGACCGCGGCGGCGGCCGCTTCGGGAAAGGCTTGCACCACGCCGTGGTCGGTGATGGCAATAGCCGGGTGCCCGAAGGCCGCGGCCTGGGCCACCAAGTTCTCCACGCTGGCGAGCGCGTCCATGGCGGAAATTTGCGTGTGCGCATGCAGTTCCACGCGTTTCTCCGCGGCCTGGTCTGTCCGTTTGGGCTTGTCCCCCAGGGAAATGTCCTTCATAAACAAAGTCAAATCCTGGGTGAACTTATCGAACTGGACCGTGCCGCGCAGGCGCGCATAGGACCCTTGCTTGAGTTCCGGGGGCAGGTGCTTGCCCGCGTCCACGAAAAAACGGGCGTTGATGGTACCGGTCTTGTCGTAGACGTCCATGAGCACCAACAACCGCCCGGTGCGCAGGGTCTTGCATTCGTAGGTGATTAATTCGCCTTCGATGACGACGTTGTCTTCTTCTTCGGTGATTTGAATGATGGGCTTCGGGGGCGAGGCCACTTTGCGTCCGTAGATGGGACGCCAAACGGCCCGGGGCGCGGCCGGGGAGCCTTCGCTTCCGCCGCCTGCGGGCGCTTCCTCATCGCTCTCGGCCTGCAGTTTCGCCAGTTCTTCGTGAATGCGCTGCTGGTAGAGCGCTTCGCGTTTCTGCACTTCCTCGCCGCAATCGCCGATCTCCAGGCGCACGCTGACCTCCCCGCCAACGCGCTCGGTCAACAGACGGCTCAAAGTTTCCTCGCCTTGGCGCCGTTGCAGGGCGGCCAAGGACATTTCGTTGGGGACGCTGATGCGGATGCGGTTGCCGTCGCCGTTGCGGAAACGGGCGATGGAAAGATACGCCCCGGCCATGTTCACATCGCGCGAGAGCAAATCCACCACGTCGGACCAATGTTCGGTCAAATATTGAAAGGGACTGACCCGCCCCTCGGGGTAATGCACGTCCCAGGTTATATGAAAGTTCGGAGGGCTCCCCAGCGCCTTGGTCACTTCCGCGCGCACGCTCTCGAGGCCCGCCTTGGACAACAACTCGCCCGAGAACAGGTCGATGGTAACGCTCCCGTTGCCCGGAGAAACCAGGATCGCCTGGGGTTGGGCGTTGAGCA
This sequence comes from Candidatus Firestoneibacteriota bacterium, assembly GCA_013335425.1. Taxonomy (GTDB): domain Bacteria; phylum Oederibacteriota; class JAAXVQ01; order JAAXVQ01; family JAAXVQ01; genus JAAXVQ01. The sequence continues at coordinate 6,799 of JAAXVQ010000003.1, forward strand.
GCGTTTTTTTCGCGTCGTCGGGGATTTCCAGGGCTTCGATTAGAGACCGCAACCGGGGGGTGAACCCTTCGGGTTTGACACTGACGTCCGGGCGCATAGCCGACTCCAAGAACCAACAATTCCAACGAAGCGATTATAATCTCACGATCTTTTGCACGTCAAGACCAAAGCCCAAAAGCCGGGAATCGCCAAGAAATATGGGGCGAAAAATTTTCGAAAAATACGCTCCGGCATCGTTGCGCCCACACCGTCGGGGTTCCGCCACTGCTTTTTTCGCTTTAGCGCCCCGGCCTTGCTTCCGTAACTAAAAATGTGCGATTGAAAAAGATCTTGAATCCCGGGAGGCAGGTTATGCGCAATAAAATTCACAGTTTGGGCGTCAAACTCACGTTGAGCTTTATGTTCCTGATTTTATTCGTCACGGCTCTGATGTATGCCTTAACGCTGACCGAGATTAAAAAAGCGCTCAAGGAAGTGGTGCGTTCGGAATTATCCGCTATTTCCCAGATGATGGCCCTGGAATTAAACGGAGCCGATGGCGATGTCATGCAAAAGCTGCAAGCCGGCGATGAAAAAACCGAACTCTATGCGCGCATTAAAACCAAACTCAAATCTTTCCAAGGCGTCCACCCGGACATCAAATACATCTACACGATGAAAAAGAACGGCTCTGAAGTGCAATTCATCGTGGACCCGATGTACGGCGATGCCGCAGACCCGGGTGCGGCTATTGGGGAAAAATACGCGGACGCCAACCAGATCCTGCTGGGCGGGTTTGAAAAATCCTCCACCGACGCCGATTATCACGCGGACAAATGGGGGACCTTTTTATCGAGTTATGCGCCCGTGCGCGATTCCAAAAACGAGCTTATCGGCCTGGTGGGGGTCGACATGTCCGCCACCACTGTGATTCAAAAACAAAACTTCATCGGCATGATGATCTATTTGGCCACCGGGATCGCCGTGCTGCTGGCCACGGTCATTATCTTTATTTTTTCCGTGACCATCATCAAGGACATTCATAAGCTCAACCGCGCGGCCAGCGACATCAGCCTGGGAAAAACCGACGTGGAGATCGGCGTGGTGCGTAAGGATGAAATCGGAGATCTGGCGGAGTCTTTCGGCCGCATGGTGACCTCGCTTAAAATTATGATGCAAAAATAATTCAATCATCCCAACCGCCACCTGGCGTATCGCTTCGCCGGGCAGGCGGCAACCGAAACAAGGATGGGACCGATCATGAGCAACTCACTGTCCGAACGGGTTTACGAAGCCAGCGTTCCCTATTTGGGGCCGGCGGCCATGGTGTTTCTCAAACGCCAAACCGCCACCCATATGGGGGGCCTGAATTTTGAGCAGATTACCCTTACGGATCTTCCCGAACTGCTGGGTTGGATACTTATTTCAGGGAGGCTGCTCATCGGCCCCAAAGCCGACGACTTGGTCGGGAAACTGCAAAACGAGTTTAATGTCAGACTGCAATAAAATCCCGTTTAAGGAGACAAACCTATGTTTAAGCTCAAAAAATTCGCTAGTCTGATGATGTTTCTGGCTCTGACCTCCCCGACAGGGGCATTCGCCGCGGGAATTTTAAACGATACCGGACTCGCTTTCACCGGAACCATTGATGGGTATTCCCGTTACATTTGGCGGGGGTTCACGGTAGAGTCCAAGCCGGTACTGCAGCCGGGTCTCACGCTCAGCGGTTACGGCGCCAACGTGAACCTTTGGGGGTCCATGCCCTTGCGCGGCAATTCCGAAACCGCGCCGAGCGATGAAATCGATTTGACTGTGGGTTATGCTTTTGAGTTTGCGTCCCTCGGCTTTTCCGCGGGTTATCTGGCTTACACCTACCCTTATGCCGACAACCTGGCGACGCACGAAGCCTCGGTCGGCGTCGCGTTGGGAAAATTTTTGCCGTTTGATTTGAACCTGACGTATTACTTCGGTTTGGAAAACCAAGAGGGCGGCAACGAGTCCTACGGGTCCGTGGATGCGGCCAAAACCTTCACCCTGGGTTCGGCCCCGGATTTTACCCTGGCGCTGCACTATGGTTGGTTGAGAAATTACGATTTCGGAGCAGGGTTGGGTAACGGCGGCGATGCCATGATCTCACTTAAAGCCGCTTTGTCGTTAGGGGAAAAAGTCAGTCTGACACCGACACTGGCCTACGTCTATCCTTTCGGTGATGTGGCCGATGAAAACCTCGGAGCTCAGAGCCCTACGTTTTTCGGAGGCCTCAGTTTTGGTTTCGGTAATTAATTTCATAAAGGTCGTTTCATACTCTTTTTAATTTTCCTCTCCCCTTGTGGGAGAGGATTAAAGGGAGGGGAATTTATTAAAAAGATTTTTAACACAAAATTAATTTGTTTAAAAAGTCCGGAGGCGGGGACCAACCGCCTCGTCTGCCGTTTCCAGGAGTCGAATCATGAACTTCAAGCTTAACAGCTTGGGCGTCAAGCTGACCTTGAGCTTTCTGCTGTTGATCGGTTTCGTAACCGTCCTCATGTTCGCGTTAACCCTCACCCACACCAAAAATGCGTTGAAAGAGGTTGTGCGTTCGGAACTGACGGCGGTTTCGCAATTGATGTCGCTGGAACTAAGCGGCGCGGACGCGGATGCCATGAAAAAAATGCAGGCGGGCGATGAAAAGACCGCGGCCTACGATCGTATTCGGGCTAAATTGAAAAAATTCCAATCCGTTCACCCGGACATCAAATATATTTACACCATGAAAAAGACGGGTGCCGAGTTGCAGTTTATCGTGGACCCGATGTACGGCGATCCTCACGACCCGGGCGCGGGTATTGGGGAAAAATATGCGGATGCGACCCCCTGGATGGTGGCCGGTTTTGAAGACATCTCAACGGAGGAAAATTACAGTTCGGATAAATGGGGGCAGCTCCTTTCCAGTTACGCGCCGGTATGCGACTCAAGAGGTGAGCGCATCGGCCTGGTGGGCGTCGACATGTCGGCAGCCACCGTGATCCGCAAGCAAAAATTCATCGGTCTGACCATCTATCTGATCGCGGGCATCGCCGCGGCACTCGCTGCGGCTATGATCTTCGCCTTTTCCGCCACCATCATCAAGGACATTCATCAACTCCAACGCGTGGCCAACGATATCAGTCAGGGTAAAGCCTCGGTGGAAATCACCGTGGTCCGGCAAGATGAAATCGGAGAACTCGCAAGATCCTTCAGACGCATGGTGGCATCGTTGAAAATTATGATGCCGCCAAAAACCCCGCAGCCGGAGGGGTTGAGTACAACGTCCCGCTCCCCAGCCGGCGTTCCGGGGAAACCCCGGACGCAGAAAAAAAAATCTCGGGGTCGGAGTTTGCCATGACAAACCCCTTGGCGGAACAAATTCACCTTACTTGCGTTGAATACTTCGGGCCGGCGGCTTTGGAATTTTTAAAACGCCAAACCATCACCCATATGGGCGGTCTGGATTTCGAACAGATCACGCCCCCGGACCTCCCCAAGTTGCTTCACTGGATTTTGATTTCCGGCCGCTTTATCATCAACGCGCAGGCCGATGAACTGGTGAAAACTTTGGAAGACCAGTTGCATGTCAAAGCGACCATGAAAGTGAAAGCCTAATCCCCTCCAAATCCGAGTTTGGGGATGCCGCCAAAAAACGCCTTGGACCCTCACGAGTACCCGCCAAATAAAAAATGCAACTTTTTCCCGCCGAAAACGTCTAAGCGAGGACCGGGGAGGTTTCTTTTTCTGCGGTTGGCGATTAGCTTCCTAAGCATCTCTAACCGATAGAAGAAATTCGCAAAAATTCTTCTTGTGGATTTTAGGGATTATGCTATGATTCGCCGGTTAAAATCGGTGAATTTTTTAACATATTTAGCTTATGCGCCAAACCTCATATACATCCCTACGGCCAAAAATCAATTCCGTTTTTGGAGGGCTTACATGCTTCAGCGTTTAATTACCGGCGCCACAGGTTTGGTGGGACGCCATCTGCTTTTCGAATCCTTGAAGGAACTCCTCCTCGAAGGGCGCACTCTGCGTATTTTCGTGCTCTTGCGCGGCAGTGCGACCGCCACGGCGCAGGTGCGTCTGCAGACGCTTTTAGACGGTCCGCGCCCGGATTATTTAAAGCCCTTTTCCACCGAGCAGCTCATGCGCCACGTGGTCTGCCTTTCCGGCAGCCTTAACGACGCCAACTTGGTGTTGCAATGGGCGGGGCACCTCGACCCGACGCAGGAACTCACAGTCCTGCATTCCGCCGGATCAGTCACGCTCTACTCCCACGAAGCCAGCGAACAGGAACTTTACCAAACCAATTACCAGGGCACCTTCAATCTGATCCATGCCTTAAACGGGTTTAAGTTTAAATTCTGTTTCATCAGCACGGCTTTCTCGGCCGGCATCCGCACGGGCCTGATCGCCAACGAACTGCTGGAAACGCCCCGCAAACACTTCCGCAACCCCTATGAACGGATCAAAGCCAAAATCGAAAATGACCTGGATACCTATTGCCGCAGCCGAAACCTGGAACTGCAAATTTTACGTCCCAGCATCATTTGCGGCCGGCTCATTGACCCGGAACTTTATTACACTTCCAAATACGACGTCATCTACGGCGGCGCAAAATTTTTCTGGCAAGTGGCCAAAGCCAACCCGGAAGCCTCCATCCGGCTTTGGGCCCGTCCAGATGCCGGCATGAACATCATCCCGGTGGATTATGTGGCCAAAGGCATTATCCGCGCCTCCCGGCAGGACGTCAAGGAGGTCAACCTGGTCCATTCCCGCTGCGTCCCGCATACGGTTTCCATCGGCACCATCATGCGCGAATCGGGGTTTGTCAATTTTGAATTGGTACCCCTCATGCCCCAAGGTTTGAATAAATTTGAAAAGCTCTATTACCGGGTCGTACATCAGGCGTTGGGGCCCTACATCAGCTGCCCGGCTGCGGAATTTGACGCCTCGGTGCTGCGTAGCCTCCTGCCGGAAATCCCCGAACCGGATGTGAAGGGCAGCTTCCCCGCCCTTATCGCCCATGCGGTGAAAAATGATTTTTACGATCTGCAGAAAATAGAAACTGCCGGCAAAGCTTTGGCGGCCGATGCGGGTTCCGTTCCCCGCTAGCTTACTATGGCGCCGGGCAATCCCGGCGTCCGGCTTAGGGTGATTTCGATCATCTTCCCAACAAAACCACCGTGCTGCGTCCATTGGCGACGTAGTGGGTCGCCGGCGTAATGACGACTTCCTGACCGTCTTCCGCCAAATCCTTCCCCGGCTCCAGACTGGTGTCGATAAGCCTAAACCATTGTTGCCCGTTCAAAACCGGCAGACTCACGCCCTGCGCCCGGTAATCGGCATTGAAGATGATAAAGAGCTGAAACTTTCCTGCTGATGACGGGTCATCGGAACCGTCCAGGCGATAGCTGAGGATGCGCGTTTCAGGGTTGTCCCATTGCGGCACAGCGCCGTTGAGGCCGAACCAGCTGACCGCAGGAAGTCCGTTGCCGTCGTGGTCAAGGCCGTCGAGAAATTTCCGGCTTTGCAGGACGGAGTAGCGGCGGGTCAAGGCGATGGCTTTTCGGCAAAAATCGACAAAATCCTGATTTTGCTTTACCCGGTTCCAGTCAAACCAACTTAAAGGATTGTCCTGGCAATAGGCATTGTTGTTGCCGTTTTGCGTGCGCAAAAATTCATCCCCACCCAAGAGCATGGGCGTGCCTGCGGAGAACAGCAACAGACACATAAAGTTTTTGGCCTGCTGCCGACGCAGGGCCAGCACGTGCGGGTCTGCCGACTCGCCTTCCCAGCCGCAGTTCCAAGCATGGTTGTCGTTGGTCCCGTCCTGATTGTTTTCCAAATTGGCGCCGTTGTGCTTGTCGTTATAGGCGACCAAATCGTGCAGCGTGAAGCCGTCGTGACAGGTGATGAAGTTGATGCTGTTATACGCCGAGCGCCCGTCGTCGCCGTAGAGATCCGCCGAACCCGTCAAACGGCCGGCCAGATCCGGGACTTGCCCCGCGTCGCCCTTGACGAATTTCCTCACCGTGTCGCGGAACTTGCCGTTCCACTCCGACCAATCAAGGGGAAAATTTCCGACCTGATAAGTTCCCAAATCCCAGGGCTCGGCAATGAGCTTGACCCGGTTGAGCACCGGGTCCGCAGAGACGGCGTCGAAAAAGCCGGAAGTGGGTGTAAACCCCCAGCCCTCCCGCCCCAGCACGGACGCCAGGTCGAAACGGAAACCGTCCACGTGCATGACCTCGACCCAATAACGGAGTGAATCGAGAATGAAGCGGATGACGTGGTGGTTGCTCACCTGCACGCTGTTGCCGCAGCCGGTGTAATTCATGTAATAACGTCCGGGTTGATCCTCCGGGCCCGTCAGCACATAATAGGTGGGATTGTCGATGCCCCGAAAGCCGAGAGTCGCACCGAGTTCATTACCCTCGGCGGTATGGTTGAAGACCACATCGAGGATGACTTCGATACCGGCCTGATGCAGGGCCCGCACCAGTTGTTTGAACTCCGTGACCTGGCAGCCGGGAAAGGCCTGGGTGCCGTAGGAGGATTCGGGCGTAAAAAAACCCAGGGTGTTGTACCCCCAGTAATTGGTGAGTTTTTTGTTGAGCAGGAAATCGTCCACGTAAAATTCATGCAGGGGCAAAAACTCCACGGCATTGATGCCGAGTTGTTTTAAATAGGGGATTTTTTCGATAAACCCCAAATAAGTCCCGGGGTGCTTCACGCCCGAGGAAGGGTGGGCCGTAAAACCTTTCAGATGCACTTCATAGAGGGTTAAATCTTCCAGCGGATACAATAGGGGAGCGTCCCCCTGCCAGTCGAAGGCATCGTCCACGACCACGGACTTGGGCACCACCGGCGTGCTGTCGCGCGTGTCCACGGACAAATCCCGGTCCGGAGAGTTGGGGTCATAGCCCAGCAGCAAGTTGTCCGTGTTCCGGCATTTGCCGGCCAACGCCTTGGCGTAGGGGTCAATCAGGAGTTTATGCTCATTGAAGCGCAGCCCTTCCCGGGGACGAAAATCGCCGCGGACTTTATAGCCGTACAATTGCCCGGCCCCCAGGTCGCGGACAAACACATGCCACACATACTTAGTCCGGTTTTCGAGCCGGATCACGTCCGTCGGCACGACGGCGTCCGGGTGGTCGAACAACAGCAGAAAAACCTCGCGGGCGTTTTGCGAATAGAGCGCAAAATTGACGCCCCCCGGCGAGAGCGTGGCGCCCAGCGGGTAAAAAAGCCCAGGGGAGATTTTCTTGTCAGTGGTTGTTTGCAACGGATCAGCCATGTAAACTCCTCCTTAAGCCGGCAGGGTGATGAAGAACTCCGGTGGCGCAGCGTTTGCGCTCCAGGTGCGCAAGTCGCTCGCCTCGGAGAGACTCGCTCGGATCGGAAATCCTTTTATGTATAAGGATTTCCTCAACGCTTGCTTACCTGGACCCCAAACGCTTTTTCCCCTCCGGACAGGTAAAAGACTTTTTCAGCACCCTACTAGTGCGGTCCACGGCTTATTGCGCAAATTCCAAACCCAGTAGGACGCTGTTCGAGCGCACATGATAGGTCGTCAAATCCGGACCATAACCGTCGAACCAATGCAGGGAGAGCGGCAGCCAGCCGCCGAGTTTGCAGGTCAAAGAAAAATCGCTGGAAGGATACCGGCCGTTGGTATAGCCCCAGCGCACGGTTTCGGAAACCCGCCAATGCTCGCTCTCCAGCACACCGCTGACCCGGATGCCGTCATAATCCGAGCGGTGGATCGGCGTGACCGTGCTTTCGTCCCAGAAATCATCTTCCTCCATCCGACCGCCCAAGCCTTCGCCCCGGAAAAAAAGAAACTGCGCCCCCAGGGTAATGGCGGCCGCTTCGGACTTTAAACCTCCGCTGGATTTCCGTTTGAACAGATGCTCATTGAGCCAAGCCAGCGGCTGCTGGTTGATCCAAGTCACCCAAGCAGGCGTGAGATCATCGGGGAGGAGGAACCTTTTCTTGGCGCCATAGAGCCAATAATCCCAACCGCGACTCACAAAATCCTGCGCCTGCCCGTCTTTGGCCTGACGGGCCTGATACGCCTCGCGGGTCTCGATGTCCTGCCCGTTGGATTCGTGAAAATATCCGCAGGCGACATCCGGGCCGCCTAAAAAACCCGCAAAATCAAAATAGGCCCCGGGGTTTTGCCGGCGCGAAACCACGGGGGCCGAATAGCGTCCGTACATAAAAAAATCATAACGCCCGTTGTAGACGAAATACAACGCCGACCGGTCCTGGTCGATCAATTTCCCTTCCGGATATTTCCACTCGCCGAACAAATCCAAATTTAGGGGAACAAGGGGATACTGCATGGAGACCTGGAACGGGATGTAGCATTCCAACTCGCGGGTGGGCGCGGAGCCGGGTTTCCATCCAATAAATCCGAAATAGGCGGGTTCATAGCAGGATAACCCGGGACGCAGCGCGGAGTTTCCCGAATGGGGGCTGCCGGCGTTCATGCCCGCCGCCGGCAAAGCGGCTGCCGGTGGCAGCAGGTCCGCTCCGCAGGGCAGAGCCCAAAGCCAGCCGACCGCCAAAACCGCCGCCAACCAGAATCTCGCCGAGGCCATGCGGTTTTCACCTCCAGGGATGTTACGGTGTTGAACACTATTAACTATCGAAAAACTTCAGACCGCCGAGGCCGGCACGCCGTCAAACCGGCGTTTATTCGATCAGCCAATCCTTGGCCGCTTCCATTTCTTTGAAATAGTGCATGAGCTTGTTGTTGGTGGCGGAAATGACCAGCGAAGCCAGGATGCGGTGAAAAGCATTGGCCCCCACGATGGCCAACTTGTAAACGAACTGTTTGGTGACGGCCGTGTCCTCGCGCATAATGCCGGCAATTTCGCGGGTGACGACGCTGTTCTCCAGGTTGATCAGCAGCAAAATGCGGGTCTTGCCGCAACGCTGGAGTTCACGCCCGCAGGCTCGGATGACGTCCACGAATTCCTGCCCTTTGAGGGAAGCGTAATCCACGTAAAATATTTCATGCCCACGGTGCGTAATGAAGGATATGCGTTCAGCCATGACCGAACCTCGCTTGAAGGATAGGCGGCGAACCGCCAACGATCCCGTGCGTTACGCCCCCCGGGTGGTTACGGTTTTTTCCGATTGGCCACCAACGCGGCGTACTTGCCCAGCAATTCCTTGGCTTTGGCTTGGATGGACCAGTTCTGCGCCTGACGCTTGGCCTCTTCCAATTTCTCGGCATACAATTTTTTATCCGTCAGCAGACGCTGCACCGCGTTGGTGTATTCGGCCAAGTCCAAATTCACGGCCAAACCGCCGCCGTCGGCCATGACGTCTTTAACCCCCATGGCTGCCACGGCCACGCAGGGCGTGCCTGCGGCCATGGCTTCGGTCAGCACCATGCCTTGGGTTTCGGTGACCGACGCCAGCAGGTGCAATTCCGCGGCCGCGTAGAGGTCCGCCCAATCCTTGCGGTTCAAGTAGCCGATGTAAACCACTTTCGGGTCCAACCGGCGCCGCGTGACCTCGGCTTTGATTTCGTCCAAAGCCGGGCCCAAACCCGCGATCACCAACCTCGCTTTGGGCTGCAGCGGAATCATGCGCTCGAGCACGTCGAGCAAAAACGGCAGGTTCTTTTCCCGCGCCACCCGCCCCATGGCCAGGAGCATGATGTCGTCCGAAGCAAAGCCCAACTGCTTGCGCATGCGCTCGCCGTCCAGGTTTTGAAACGGGGTTAAGTCAATGCCCGTGGGGTTGATGGCGATGGGGGCCTTGACCCCGTAGCCCTTGAGGGCGTCCGCCATGGGAGACGAAGGCGCAATGATCAAATCGTGCTTGTTGCAGTACCAACGGGAAAACCAGGCCGCCGACGCGTGCCCGACAAATTCCGGCACCCATTTGAGGTAATTGTGCACATAAGCTTCAAAGAGCGTGTGATAGGTGTGGACCACGGGGATCTGCAAATGCCGGGCCCAGCGGATGGACGCCAAGCCCAGCGAGAACGGCGTCTGATTGTGAATGATGTCCAACTTGTATTCGGAGAGTTTCGCGATTAAAGCCAGCGACCCCGGGTGCTTCATGTTGGCCAGCCGGTCTTCGGGATCAAAGGACAAAAAACGCGAAGGAAAACGCACCACGTCCGGTTCCTGATCTTTAAAATCCGGAAACTCGGGAGCGAAGATCCATACCCGGTGCCCCTGTTCCCGAAACTGCTGGGCGAACGATTGGACCGAACGGGCGACCCCGTTGACGCGCGGCAGATAAGTGTCAGTAACCAA
>JAAXVQ010000003.1:17085-19263 GCA_013335425.1 Candidatus Firestoneibacteriota bacterium
ATGCGTTTCCCCCAAGTGATTTATTATTTATCAGAATTTCTTAAAAAATTTCGCGTCAGCTTTATCATCCGAGCCGAAAAGATCTCTTGCACGAGTAGCCAAACAAGAGAGGCGTCAACTTTATAAAAATATTCCCCTCCCTCGATGGGAGGGGATGAAGGGGAGGGTGCAAAGTTTAGCTGTCGGGCGTTTTAAGCCCCCTCCCCTGGCCCCTCCCACCAAATCCTGGGGAGGGGAATGCTCTATGCAAAATTCAGGGACCAACTCCACAGCACCGCTTCCCGGAAGCGTTAGTCCTTTAGATGCCCGCTTGAATGAGCGCTTTGATTTTCGCCACCACCTCGCTCCGGGGCACCATTTCCACCTGCCCCGTGCTGCGGTGTTTAAGTTCGATCAAATTCTCCGCGACACTTTTGCCGAACGTCAAGCGCAGGGGGAACCCGATTAAATCCGCGTCCTTGAACTTCACGCCTGCGCGTTCTTCGCGGTCGTCCAGCAAGACGTCCACCCCGGCAGCCTGCAGCTCGGCGTATACGTCTTCGGCCATGGCCATGGCCGCCGGGTCCTTGGGGGCCACGGGCAGCAACACCACCGCATAGGGCGCCAAGGCCAGGGGCCACTTGATCCCGAATTCATCGTAGTTTTGTTCAATAGCCGCGGCTGCAATGCGCGAAACCCCGATGCCGTAACACCCCATGACGCACAGCTTCTCCTGCCCCGCCTCGTCCAAAAACGCGGCGTGCATGGCCTCGGAATATTTCAACCCCAGCTTGAAAACATGCCCCACCTCGATGCCCCGCTCCAAGTCCAGGGGTTTCCCGCAGCGCGGGCATAAATCTCCGGCGCGGGTCAAACGCAGATCCAGCACGCGCGTGGGGGTAAAGTCCCGCCCGGGGGTCACGTTGACCGCGTGCATGTCGGCTTGGTTTCCGCCCGTGACCAAATTCACCGCGCCTTGCAGGGAATCGTCCATGAGCACCTGCGTTACGCCCTGCAGACCGAACGGTCCGGCGAAACCCACCGGCGCCCCCGTGGCCGCCTTGATCTGTTCGGGCGAAGCCAGCACCAGGTTCACCGCATTGAGCGCGTTTTTCAATTTCACTTCGTTGATTTCCCGATCGCCGCGGATGATTGCCGCCACCACTTGCCCGTCCGCGTCATAGAGCATGGTCTTGGCCAATTGACGCGGCGTGACATTTAGAAACGCCGCCACTTCCTCCACCGTATGCTTGCCCGGCGTGGCCACCAACTCACGGGGTTTGAGCGCCGCCTCCGCCTGCGACGGGTCGGGCAACGCGCCCTGTGCCTTCTCCGTGTTGGCCGCGTAACTGCAAGCCGGGCAGGTGGCAATGCCTTCTTCCCCGGTCTCGGCCAGCACCATGAACTCGGAAGAAAACGACCCGCCGATGGCCCCCGAGTCCGCTTCCACCGCTTTGAACCGCAGCCCGCAGCGCTTGAAAATGCGCTGATAGGTTTCAAACATAATCTGATAGGACTTTTCCGCCCCGACTTCGTCCCGGTCGAAGGAATAAGCGTCCTTCATGATGAATTCGCGGCAGCGCATCAGCCCGAAACGGGGGCGCACCTCGTCGCGGAACTTGGTATGCATCTGATAAAGATTAACGGGTAACTGACGGTAGGACTTGACGGTTTTACGGACCAAATCCGTGATGACTTCCTCGTGCGTGGGGCCCAGGGCAAACTCGCGGTCATGCCGGTCGCGGATGCGGAACAATTCCGCACCATATTTTTCCCAGCGCCCGCTCTCCTGCCAAAGTTCCGCCGGCGAGAGTATCGGCAGCAGCACTTCCAAAGCCCCCGCGCGGTCCATTTCCTCGCGGACAATGGCCTCGAGCTTCAACAACACGCGCCGCCCCAAAGGCAGGTAGTCGTAAATCCCCGCCGCCACCTTGCGGATAAACCCGCCGCGCATCAGCAACTGGTGGCTGACAATCTCGGCTTCGGCCGGATTTTCCTTCAAAGTATCAATTAAAGTCCTGCTCCAACGCATGAAAAGTCCCAACCTTTCTTATACCCACAATAAATTTCTCAGCAAAAATTGATTCGCAATTTTCGCATAAAAACGCAGGTACGACAATGTAAAACCATTATGCCCCTTACCCGGTTCCCCACCGGTCGCCAATTTTGCAAATCATCATTTGGCGTCAACGTAACATT
>JAAXVQ010000219.1 GCA_013335425.1 Candidatus Firestoneibacteriota bacterium
ACCTCGGCTTTTGGGGCCGTTGTCCAAAAGGCCATCGCCCTCCTGGGAGTAGTAGCGGTCTCCCAAGATGAAAAATTCGACCGGAACTTCCTGACGGTTGTGATTGAAACGAAAATGATAATCCCCTTGATTGGTTTCACCGTCAAATTCCAGGGAGTCATTGTGGGTGTCGCTGTAGAGTCCGATTTGAAAATTGGTCAAGGTTTCGGCTTTTTCAACCGCCCGGCCGATCTGGTCCTGCCACTCGGTTTTTCCGGAGAGATAGGTCCCTTGGGTCATCCAAGCGTCGCGTTTGGCGGTTTCAGCCAGGCTCTCCGCCTTCATTTTTTCCTCAGCGCTCGGCGGCGCTGCCGGTTTGGGCGCGCAGCCCGCCGCGAGAATTAAAACCGCGCACCAGAGTGCTCCTGCTGTGGCCAGCTTGCTGCTTTGCATGGAAAACCTCCGCTCTTTACCCGTTGGCGGCGCGCATAGCCGCCGGTAAACCTTCCATAATCCAGCAAGACAGAATCTTGGCCGCCCGAGTGAGGCACTCACCCACGGCGGTACTTTCTTCCGCCTTGAAAGGCGCGAGCACATAATCCGCCGTATTCCAACCGGCGGGCGCCGCCCCCAACCCCAAACGCAAGCGCGCAAACTGCGCGGTTCCCAAGCATTCCATGATCGATTTGAGGCCGTTATGCCCGCCGGCGCTGCCGTCGGCCCGCAAACGCAAACGCCCCAGCGGCAGGGCCAAGTCGTCGCTGACTATTATAATACGATCCAGGGGAATTTTAAAATAGTGAATCAAGGATTGGGCGGAAACGCCGGATAAGTTCATGAACGTCTGGGGGAGGGCCAAAATGACGTCCTCTCCCTGACATCGCCCCCGACCCCAGAGAGCCTGGTGGGATGTGTGCGTCAACGTCAAGTTCAGGTCATGCGCCAACTGCAGCACCGCCCGGGCACCCAGGTTGTGACGGGTGTCGGCGTAACGTGCTCCGGGATTGCCTAAGCCGAGGATGAGTTTCACGGGTTTGGGGTTAAAAAAAATCCCGGTGGCCGCCCGCAAGAGGGAAACCACCGGGATTTTCGGGATCAAGATCAGGCTTTCTTGGCTTTTTCCGTACGGCGTTCTTCACGTTCCTTTTCACCGATGACTTCAGGCTGCTTGGCTTCCGCCACCGGAGCCGCCGCACCCGCCGCCGGAGCGCCTGCCGCCGCATCCGTGGCCGTCTTGACTTCCTCGGCCTTGGGCGCGACCACGTGCACGATCGGCTCATGGGCATCCACCAAAACTTCGATGCCTTCCTGCAGGGGCAACTGGGCGACCGTAATGGCATCGCCGATCGCCAGCGCGGAAATGTTCAAGCTGATGAATTCCGGGATCATGGCCGGCAAGCAGCGGATGTGCAGCTCGCGGTGCACCAGTTCCAAGATGCCGCCTTCCTTGACGCCCGGCGCGGTGCCTTCCAAATGCACCGGCACCTTGGTTTCCAGCTTGCGGTCCATGGAAATCTTGACGAAATCCACGTGCAGGATTTTTTCCGAGACCGGATGGCGTTGAATTTCCTTGACCATCACGGTTTCTTCCCGCGGCGTGTCGCCGACGATGGTCAGCTTAATCAGGGTGTTGAAGATCCCGGGGGTAAACATCACGGACTGGTTCTTTTTGTCCACCAACTCCAGGTTCAAATTGGTCTCGCCCTTTCCGTATAGTACGGCCGGAACGCTGCCGGCGACCCGGGCGCGACCCACGTCGCTCCTGCCCACCGCGCTCCGAATCTGTGCCTCCAAAAGTAACTGTTTCATAAGACTTTCTCCATCCTCTCGTGATATCAACCGATAAGGTTCAAAGTGTATAAAAAAAACGGCGTTTTATCAACCCCGAACTTGCCTTTTTTAGCGCCCCGGCCGCCGTCCTAGGAAAACAGGGTGCTGACCGTGGTTTCCGTGTGAATGCGCCGAATGGCCTCGGCAAACAGCGGGGCCACGGAGAGCACCGTGATTTTCTTGTTCAATTCCAAGTTCGGCACGGGAATGGAGTTGGTGGTCACCACTTCCTTCATTTCCGAGTTCCGGATCAGTTCGTGAGCCGGCCCCGAAAGCACCGGGTGCGAGCAGGTGGCGTAAATGTTGTCTGCGCCGAACTGTTTTAAGATCCGCACAGCCTCCACCAGGCTTTTGGCCGTGGCAATCATGTCGTCCACGATCAGCACATCCTGGCCCTTCACCTCGCCAATGAGGTTGACGGCCGTGGCCTGCGTGGGGCCCGTGCGGCGTTTGTCCACAATGGCCAAATGGCAGCGGAGCTTTTCCGCAAAACGGCGCGCCAGCTTGATGCCGCCGACGTCCGGAGATACCACCACTAACTTTTGCAGTTTCTTTTTCATAAAATGCTCGATGAGCACGGGCGCGGCTTGGAGATTGTCCACGGGAATGTCAAAAAAACCCTGGATCTGGTCGGCATGCAAGTCCATGGTCAGCACCCGGTCGGCACCCGCGGTCGTGATCAGGTTGGCTACCAGCTTGGCCGTGATGGGCACGCGCGGCTGGTCCTTGCGGTCCTGCCGGGCATAACCGAAAAACGGCAGCACCGCCGTAATGCGTTTGGCCGAAGCCCGGCGAAACGCATCGATCATGACCAAAAGTTCCATCAAATTTTCATTGGGCGGCGGGCAGGTGGGCTGCACCACGAACACGTCGGAACCCCGCACGTTTTCCTTGATGCGCACGGAAATTTCCCCTTCCGGGAAACGGTCCACGTCGATTTGCCCCAACGGACGGCGCAGCGATTTGGCAATGGCCGCGGCCAAAGGCGCGTTGGCATTGCCTGAAAAAATTTTCAATTCATTCCCCACTTTCAAAGTGCCTCCTGAATGTTCGCCCCGCGAAAATCGGGGCAGGCGAAGCGCGCGCCCACGGGTCTGTTTCGCCCGCGGTCCGCGGCCGGCCTGCGCCGTCATGACCGCTCCAACGTCTAAACCGCAGCTCTTTTCTTAATCACCCGCGCCGGCACGCCCACCGCCACGGTACCGGCGGGCAGGTTGGTACCCCGTTTCAAAACTGCGCCCGCGCCCGTGAGCGCCCCGGCCCCAACCCGGCTGGGGGCCACAATGACCGTGCCGCTGCCGATAAACGCCCGGCTGCCGATCACGGTCGGGTGCTTCTTGACGCCGTCGTAATTGGCGGTGATGGTGCCGGCCCCGATGTTGGCCTCGCGCCCCACCGTGGCATCGCCCAAATAGCTGACGTGCCCCATCTTGACCTTCACGCCCAACCGGCTGCGGTTGATCTCGGCAAAGTTGCCGATATGCACGCCCTCGGCCAGGATGCTCCCGTGCCGCACATGGGAAAACGGCCCGACATGCACGCGCCCGGCCAAACGGCAATGCTCCAGCATGGAGTACCTGATCCGGCACGCTTCCCCGACCCGCGCGGAGTCCAGATACGCACCCGGTCCGATAGTGCAGCGCGGGCCGACCACGGTGTCTCCCGTCAGATACGTTTCAGGCCAAAGCACGCTGTCGGCGCCGACTTTGACCGAAGCTTCCACCCACGTCCGCGCCGGATCCACCACGGTCACGCCGGAGTCCATCAATTTGTTCAAGATGCGCCGATTGAGCACGGCCCCGGCTTGGGCCAGTTCCCGGCGGCTGTTGACACCGAGCACTTCCTCGGCATCGCCCAGGCAAAACGCGCCGACTTTTTGCCCGCCGCGGACCAGCAACTCAATCACGTCGGTCAGATAATACTCGCCTTTAAGGTTGCGGTTGCCCACGCGCCCCAACACCGGCCATAGCCGGTTGAGGGAAAAACAATAAGCCCCGCTGTTGATTTCATCAATACGCTGCTCAGCCTCGTTGGCCTCGCGCTGTTCCACGATCCGTTCCACGTTGTGCCCGTCCCCGGAACGCACGATGCGCCCGTACCCGGTAGGGTCGGGCACGCGGGCCGTCAACACCGTGGCCGCTGCGCGCGTCCGCCGGTGCTGCTGCACCAAGCGGCGCAAGGTCTCGGGACGAATCAGCGGCCCACAATACTCCGACTTGCCAGCGGCCGATTGTTCTTCGCCAGCGATTACCAGCGGATCCAGGCCGACATGGCCGGATGCGTCCGCGCCTGGGAAGAGGCGCAGCTGCGGCTGGAAGAACTGCTTGGTGAATTGGAGGGATAAAAGGGAGATCGTCCCTCCCCCCTCTGCCGCGGTGACCGGCTGTACGGCCGATCAAAACGGCAAAACCCCTTTCCGAACACAGGTCACCCGCCGGCCATTGCAACTTTTTACGCTATTTTTCGTATACACCAGATCAGTCCAATACCGTATCATAACCAAGGGAGGTGCCATTTGATCCGCAAACCGCTTTTCAGTTATTGGACCGGCCTGCTGCTGGTCCTGTTCATCGCCCTCCAGGTCCAGG
>JAAXVQ010000220.1 GCA_013335425.1 Candidatus Firestoneibacteriota bacterium
TGCTTGGTTGCCTGGTTTTAAAACTTCAATTTGGTCGCGGGATTGCAGATAAGCGGGGCGCCAGGTCGAACCCTCCAACTTTACGGCCCCTTCGATATCCTGGGGTGATCCAAAGCCTTGCTCGATCTTCAACGAAGTCTCGGCAATTTTTTTGATGAAACGCAACCCTTGTTTGGTTGTGAGCGGATCATCCACATAGGACGCCCGCACGGTCTTCATGCTGCCGTTTTCTATAATGATTTTTTTGCTCTTATTGGCAAAACGGACGATCCGCACCTCGCCGGTCTTTTTATGGTAAGCGAACCGGTAAGGCGACCCTGCAAACTCGGGAGCGCCGCTCACCAGTGACTCGCCCAGACCCTGAACCACTTCCACCAGCACCTCGTCGGGATTGGACGGATTTTCCGTGTGCACTACAAAAGCATAATCCGCGGGAACGGTCTCCTGAACCAACACCGCCATGGCCACGTCCGTATGCCGGATGCGATGGGTTTCCCGGTCGTGAAAAGCCCGGTCGTTCCAGGTCGAGGCCCATATTTTTTTGATATACTTGGCCAGTTCTGCGTTGGTCGGCTCAATGTTTCCAAAAGAATCGTATTGCCCGGCAGCCGGAAAACCAGGAAGATCTTCGGCATTGGTGCTCGAGCGCAGGAAGACCCGGGCATTCTTACCAAAACTTTTATTTATAGTCTGACGGATCAAATTCAATTCATCATCAGGGATCTTAAGACCCTCCAACAGGTTGCGGATTTCTTCTAAAATGGCAGGCAAATTTTCCGCCTTAAGTGCTGCCGAAGCTTGGAGGATCAGATCTTCCAGGCGTGCATGAACCGCATTATTTTCAGGGTTCGCCAAGACTTTTTGGTAAAGGGAGAAATTTATTGTGAAATGCCGAGGCTTGAAAACACCGGCCTTGATTTTTTCCAAGATCGCATTCAACCTGCCTAGACGGAAAGCTTTATTACCGACCGTCCCTTGCGTGTACCGCTCGGGCAGCACTACGCTTTCCCGGCGGCTGGTATCCGCCGGAATCAATTGAATAGACGGGGACGCCTTAACCGGAGGACCCTGAGAAAGTTTGGGCTCCTCGATTTTTTCCAGCACGACCTCGTCTTCGCCTCTGGCCGTCAGCCGAATCCAGTCTCCGCCTTTGTATTTTTCCAAGATCGTTCGATCTGGGCTGACCACCAGGGGAATCCCAAATTTTCTAGCCTGAATAGCCGGGTGAGAGAGTAGGCTGTCTTCTTCTAAAAGGATAATCCCCCTGATCCCCTTGACATTGGCATCCAGGGGTAAGCGATTAATCACGATAATTTCATCACTTTGAACGTTTTTCAAATCTTTAGGATCTCCCACATACCGAATCCTCCCAACAGCGCCTCCATGTACCATTATATCCCATCCGCTAATACCCGCTTTTTCAATGGCCTGTTTCCTGGCTTCGCGTACGGCGCGCGATAGCGAGAAAAAAATGTCGCGTCTGAAAAATTTAGACGCAAATTCCAATATAAGCGGATCGTTATTTCTGGCTAATTTTTCGCCAAGTTTTTCAGCAATAGGCTGATAATTAAAAATCACTTCTTCGGTTGCACGTTGAAATATTCTCTCAATTCTCTTTAAAACAGAGAAATATTTCAACCACGCCCAAGTGTCCGATAACGGCCGC
Source organism: Candidatus Firestoneibacteriota bacterium (assembly GCA_013335425.1). Classification (GTDB taxonomy): domain Bacteria; phylum Oederibacteriota; class JAAXVQ01; order JAAXVQ01; family JAAXVQ01; genus JAAXVQ01. Next base: position 1,667 of record JAAXVQ010000220.1, read on the forward strand.
GCCTGAAGTTTCTGCAGCTCATAGTTGAGTTCCGTGACTTCTTCCCGTTGATACTCGACAGATTGGATATTCGCCAACAAATCCACAAGTACCTGCAACATTTTTTCACCTTCGAAAATGCCGGGTATTTTCATCATCGCATTGAATCGTGAAAACAAAAGCGTTTCCAGATGATTATTCAGCACCAATGCTTGCAGGAGATCGTCTCCTGTCATTTTGCGGCTTCGCTCCAGTAGACTTTTCCGAACCGCCGCCAATTCCGAAAGGGAATGTGCATTAACATCTCTCTCGTCGCGTAACATCCGGGATATTTGTGTTCTAAGTTCATCATCCTGTTTTAACCCACTCCATTTTCGCAGGACTTCTTCAATTTTATTAACGTTGCTTTCGCCATAAATATCACCCAACGCCTCGTAAAGTTCTTGAGTTTTAATAAGCATCAAATCTCGTTTGTCCGCGAGGCGCTGTTTTTCGATTTCCGCCAAGAAAAAGCCGAATTTATTAAGTGCGGTTTGTGAACCTGTGCGCAGGTACTCCAAGTAAGCGCCAACAATGGGCAAGTCTTCAGGGCTGGGATTATTGTGTATGCCATTTCGAATTTGGCCGATAGCATCGTGCTGGCTGTCTACGCCATATAGGGCTTTTACCCAAGCCTCGGCCAGATCACAAGCCTGTTCAATTTGCTCATGATTGCCCAAGCTCAAAACTTTAACTAACCTTTTTTGGAGCCACGGTGCCCTTATTTTTTCTAAAGTCCTAATCATTTTGATTTGAAGTCTGGGAAGAAGATCAACCGCATGTTCTTTCCGCGAACTGAAACGACTTTCGAATCCGATACCCTGAGTCATCAACCGTAAGGTAACGACAATTAACGGGATAATCCGATGGCTCGCTCCCGGAAAAAGCGCGCACGCGTTCAAAGCATTTTCAATTCCTAACCACGTTCGAATCGGCTCGGTGAGACCCAACAAAGCCAGCAACCGTTCTTCACGAGGAGAGATGGATAGAAGGTTTTCATCCGGGATTCCCAAACCAAATTCCGATAAAAAATCCAGGAGTTCCTCTGGTTGAACCTTGGTCATCAAGAAAAGCAACATCTCCTGTTCGGGGACATCTAATGCCGCGAGATGATCAATATGTTTTTGCAATAGTTCCGGCGGTACTACCGCTTGAAGGTATTTCACGAGTTGGGTGATTGATGGCGAGGTGTTCCCTGGAGGATTAAAAATACCAGCCGATTCATCTCTCTTCCGAGGCAGCCCGGGGAACAATACTGAAGCTTTGATCATCACCGCCAGTGACCCGGCGGTGGCTAAATTCGGATCATGAACTAACCACAGCAATAGAACAAAAATACCCGCCTCTGCTATGACCGCCAGGGTTGTAAGCCAAGGTGTTGAACTCGTTTGCTTGAAATTAAGAAAAAAACGCAGGCCATACCCGGCAACTTGCCGCCAACTTGCGCTCAGCTGTTTCCTTAGATTCCGGATAACCGAGCCCCTGAGGGCAACGGCTTTTGCCACCACCCGAGTCCAGAGTTCGCTGCCGGCGATCCGACTCCAAATGGACCGTTTTTCTTCCGCCTGTTCCTGCCCGCGTTTCAAACCCACCGTTATCTCGGCCAGAGTTTTCCAGTCTCCCGTGACGAGCCGGTACTCGTGGTTCCGAAAAATTCCGCCCAGGTTGAAGGTCATCTGCGCTTCGGGGTGTTGCCCAAACCTCATGCCTGCGGGCATGGCCATGGCTAAAAATTGATTCCCCCGTGCTTCCACCAGGTACAATGCACAACCGCGCGGTGAGCTGAAGTTCACCTTGACTGCCCGGGCTGCCTCGGTTGCCTGGGCAGCCGTCATCCCTGTGAGCTTGAGCCCAGCGTCCGTATACTCCGTCTGCAGCTGGGCCTTCACTTGAGAGCTTAAAAACCGTCCTAATACCGCCTGCGGGATGGTCACTGCCAGCTTGAATTCTCGCACCTCCGGCCACACCCTGGGCGCCAGAATAGTTTGGTTTTTCGCAAGCAACTTCTCAATGGGGAGTTTTTTGCCCTGCAAAATGGAAAAATAGGGATTGGCTGCGTCCTGTTTCGTCAGGCGCGGTTTGATGGAGAGATAACCGATACCTTGTTTCTTCAATTCACTTAAAAAGCCGTCGCTATGAAACCCACCGGTGATGACCACGGCCAAATTTTCATGGGCGTCTTCCATTTTGCGGGTTAAGTTCGCGGCAAAATGCTCACTGCGGATATCCGCCAAACGGTAAAACTCCGCCACCTGCTCGAGGTAAGTATCCAACGCATACAGGTCCGGATCAGGAGTTTCCTGATCTTTTTGCCGCTGGATGAATGTCGTAAAGGCTTTGACACTGAAGTTTTCCCGTTGGGTCCGAAACGCCCGCAACTCCTCTTGGGTTGCGGAAATGTTCAGCAATTTTTCAACGATATCCAGCCGGCGATATTGTGCGTCGAATTCGCGCTGCACTTGGGCGGTGTAGAGCCCTTCCCGCAAGGTTTGATCCAATGCATCCAGCTCGCCAAAGAGCGCGTCCAGTTCCACCTTTTCCCCAAACAGGTTGGTCCCCTGGCGCAAGTACTGCTCCAACTGCGGATACGCGGCCAAGCTCTCCCCCTGCTCATCAGCCAAGCGCTTCAGCTTGGCCGCATAACCCAGCACGTCCAATTGACCGCTGCGGTAGGCCATGTGCTCCTGATCCAGGGCCAGCAAGGCATGA
>JAAXVQ010000221.1 GCA_013335425.1 Candidatus Firestoneibacteriota bacterium
GAAGCCGGTTTGATAGGAACGGCTTTTTTAACCGCCAAACCCGAACCTTCCACCCCACCGCCGTCGAACATGGCCACGGCTTCGTTCAGAGACGCAGCCGAGGTTAAAATAGTGGCAAATTCCAGGAGTTCATAGACTTCGCTGACGTTGGCGGACATGTTGGCCAGTTTCAAGTCGCCGCGGTGATTGCGCAAATTTTTTATTTCCGAAATAAAAATTCCCCACCCGGCCGAACTGATGTAGTCCACGCCCGACAAATCCACGATCAACTTGTAGCGTTGTTCACGCAGAAGATTTTGAATGACCCGTTCCAATTCGCTGGAGGTGGTGGTGTCAATGTAGCCGTTGATCATAATGACCGAAATTTCCGGCTTGGCTTCCACCCGTTCTACTTGAATTTGAATGCCTTCCATGACTTAAGCCCCTTTCCTAGGTATCGCGATGGTATCACACCTTTTTAAAGGCCGTCAACTTTCTTCTTGACCGCGTACTTTTCGCGCGCCTCGCGCGTGGCCAGATGCAGGCGTTGCAGTTCCAGATAGACTTGCTTCTCCGTCACCTTCAGGGGACCGCCCTCCAACGACCCGAGCGCCTCGGCCAAGCGCTTGGCCCCCAGGCCCGGGGAACGGACAATGCATTCCAGCAGCCGGCGGCGTTCCTCCAGCGACATCTGTTGAATCAAATGCTCCTTGCGCCCCTCCAAATTGAACACGCCCTCATCGCCCATTTTCTTCCGCAGGCGTTTAAGCCGGTAATAGGTCGTGGTGGACACCTGCAGCCGGCGGCAGGCCTCGTTCACCGCCAAGCCTTCCTCCTCGATGAGCTGGAACAACTTGCGGCGCAGGTTGACCTGGACTTCGTTGGCCTGCATTTTTTCCTTCACCACCACACAGGTGATGTCGTCGTTTTGCGGATACTCTTCGGTAAAATCCGCCAACGCTTCGGAGAGCTTGTCCATGAACTCCTGCGAACTCAAATGCCGGTAGGTCCGGATGATCTCGATGAGCCGTGTTTCCCCGAACTGCTCCCGCCGGGGATTCATGGCTTCGGTGATGCCGTCCGTGTAAACCAGCAGCAAATCCCCCTGCTTGAGGCGTACGTTTTCCTGCGTCAGGGATTTTCCGAACAAAGCCGGGTCCGGCAAATCGATGCCCAGCGGGAAACCGCGCGGTTTCAGGTAATAGACCTGATCGGTTTCTTCCCGGTATAAAATCATGGGGTTGTGCCCGGCGCTGGCGAAATTGATGATGCGCTGGCGGGAGTCGAGTATGATGTAGAACATGGTAACGAACATGCCTTTTTTCATGTCCGGGGTCACAAAATCGTTGACCTTGGCCATGACATCGGTCGCCGACCGGTTGCCGCGCGCTTCCAGGCGCAAGGCCGTACGGATCATGGTCATCACCAAGGAACCGGGCACCCCCTTGCCCGAAACATCGGCTACGGCAATGCCCAGAACGTTTTCCCCCACAATTACGAAATCAAAATAATCGCCGCCGACCTCCTTGGCCGAACGGTAGAGGCTGGCCACGTCGTAGCCTTCCACCTGCGGCACTTCCCGCGGCAGCAACGCATGCTGGATCTCCTGCGCGACCTGCATTTCCTGCTGAATGCGTTCCTGTTCCAACAGGTGGCTCTGGGCGTCGCTGAAACGGCGCGTCATGTCGTTGAAAATTTTCGCCATTTGCCCGAACTCGTCGTCGGTTTGAATGGAAATGCGGTGATCCAGGCGCCCGGCGCTGATGGCCAACATGCCGTCCGCAATTTTCTGAACCGGCGCCACCAAAAAGGCGATCAGCATATATACGCCCGCTGTGCTCAAGACCAGCACCACCAGAAAAATGACCACCGCATTGCGGCGCCCGGTCTGGATCTCGCGCTCAATCGCCGAGATTTTCATGCCCAGATGAGCGGTGCCCATGTGCAGGCTGCCCATCCAGACGGGCATGGAGAAATCCACCATGGGACCCAGGTTGGGATCCTTGTAATTTTGGATCAAAACCTTGCGACCGTCGGGTTCCCGCAGTCCGGCCGGTGCGGAAAAACGCTGAAACATTTTATCGGTTTGCGAGTGGGCTAAAATCGTGTCCGTCTTGTCGAGCACGAAGGCATAGGCCAGTTTCCGATCCACCTTCACCAGGGTTTTCACCACCACCGCCAGGTGCAAATCGTCTTCTTTGAAAAGATAATTCACGGCATCGTTGGCCAGGCGCTTGACGTCTTCCTCGGCGTTGGTCATGATCTCCGCGCGCATGCTCTGATCCTGGTTGCGGAACATATACGTGAAGATCCCGAGCACCAAGACGGCGGCCACGGCCACCACCGGCAGCAGGAACTTGAACTTGACGCTGAGACGCCGTTCGGGCAAAGCCGGCGAAGATCCTTCCGGCAAAGCGACAGCGGTTCCCAGGGCGGTGGCCGGCGTGGTTTCAACCGACGGCAGGCCGGGCGCGGTTTTAACCTGTGCTTGGCGTGTGCGTTTCACCAGGCGCAGGGTGTTGGCTCCGGCGGCAGTGCGATAATCGGTTTCATCCATCAGCTTGCGGATAAACCAGATGCCCAAACCGCCTTTTTTCCCGATCTCCACATACCGGTTGAGATCCGGGGTCTTGGAACCCTTCCAATCAAAGCTGTGCCCATGGTCCTGGATGGAGATGTCCAATTCCCCTGCGCGCCAATCCACATCCAACCGAATCGTTCCCGGTTCCATGCCCTTGTAGGCGTGGCGCACCACGTTGGAGCAGGCTTCGTCCAAAGCCAGTTTCAGGTTGTTGATTTCATGGTAGGAGAAGCCGGCTTTTTGGGCGATCGCGGTGATGAAGTCCCGGATCTCGCCCAAACGATGCTCCTGGGCCGGCACCTCGAGCTGAAAATGCTCGAGGGTTTTCCCCTTGAAGATTTTTTTAAGCAAGATCGGTAAACGCATGGTTCCTTTCCACTCCGTTTCCCGCCTGCGCAGGCGGCGGGGATTACGGTTCTGTGCTTGCGGGTGCCGAGGACGGGGCTGATTCGTCCTGAGGCTTGTTCATGGAGGTGATCCGGCTCTCGGCCTCCTCAATGTTCCGCAAAACCATCAAATTGTTGGGCTCGTCGGCCAAGATCCGCTTCCAAACCGCCACGGCCTCGAAAAATTTGCTTTCCATATATAAGTCGATGCCTTGATAGTAGAGCTGCAAACTGCCGGGCTTTAACGCGGTAAACTGTCCGCCGGCCAGCTGCCGGGAGCGTGTCAGGTAAAAAGGCAACTCCAAATAATTGGCATCCAGCTTGGCCACGATCTCGAATTCGGTCACCGCGTCCCGGAAATGCTTGTCCATGTAGTCCTTAATGCCGTTAAAATAGTGCAGGGACTTGAAATAAGCCAATTCCAATTCCCGTTTCTTGGCGTCGACTTGTTTTTGGCGTTCCTGGGCGACGGCCAAATTGACCCGTTTTTCCTGTTTGGCCAAAAGCGTCTGCTTTTCCTCCAGGTAACGTTGTTCGTTGCCGGAAATCTGCGCCTGGAGCTCCGAACGCACCCGCTTGACTTCCACCTCGGCCCGCTCGGCCACCTGCCGGTCCAGCTCCTGTTGGCGCGCTTCCCGCTGTCGGGAAATACGTTCGCCAAAGCGGTAGGTTAGGGAAAAACGGTGGGTCATGCCGAGTTCCTGAAAAGCCAGGGCATAATCCACAGCCACGCCGAAGGCTTCCAGGCCGGCTCCGGCCGACCAACCGTCGCTGTTCCATCCTCCCCGCAAGGCCGCCAAGTCCAGCAGCCGGTACTCCACCCCCAAACGCGATCGCCAATCGCGCCAAGTGGACTTGTCCCCGGCCAAGGTCATGAGGATTTTTTGCTGCCAGCGATCAAGCGCGACGACATAGGCGGCTCCGAAGCGAAGGTTCAACGGCAACACATCCGCCGCCCCGCCCATTTGCAAGCGCGAGCCGATAACGTTCTGCGCATCCGCGCCCAGGGTCAGTTTATCCCAGGAGAACCCTCCGGGCCAATTTTTCAATCCATGCACTTGCATCCCCAAGTCCACGCCCACGCCCGTGTCTTCGGTGCCCAAGAGCCTTTCGTCATTCACCTTCACGGTTGCCCCCAGGTTGAGCAGTTCGAAAAATTCCCGACCAAAACCGAACTGGTATTCCCTGAAATCCAGTGTTCCGTCCCCGGCGTTCACCTGCATGCTGTCGGCATCGCGCACAATGATGTCCCCGGTGGCCACCCGAATCATGCCGGCGGAAAAAGTGCCCCAGTCGAGCAGCGGGTAAGCCACCCCCAGGAAGTCATAGGGTGTCCCGTAAAACAGATTGATATGCATGGCCGAAATCTCGATGCGGTCCACGCGGGCCAAACCGGCCGGGTTCCAGGAAAGCGCGGTCACGTCGTCCGCCACGGCCGGATAC
>JAAXVQ010000222.1 GCA_013335425.1 Candidatus Firestoneibacteriota bacterium
GCCATGCCCGACCAAACCCAGCATTTTTGCCAGGCGTGTTTCACCGGCAAATATCCCGTGGATTTCCAGAAGCGGGCCGCCAAGAGCGAAAGCGCGATTGAAACCAAGGAAATCGAAGGCGACCGTGTGCTGAGTTTGTAAGCCCGGAAACAAGCAAGACCACCCTGTGAACCTGAACCTCGGGAGGCTCTGGTGAAGAAGAAAAAAATCGACGCCTACGCAAAAGCGGGAGTCAACATCGACGCGGGCAATGAAGCCGTGCGGCGCATGAAAGCGCACGTGCGCGCGGCGCGTACCCCGCAGATGCTGGCCGACATCGGCTCCTTCGGCGGGTTGTTCCAATTGCCGGCTGGGTACCAGCAACCTGTGTTGGTGGGTTCGACCGACGGTGTGGGCACCAAACTGCTGATTGCCGGGGCCCTGAAGCAGTACCACACAGTGGGGCAGGATTTGGTTAACCACTGCGTGAACGATATCCTGGTGCAGGGTGCCGTGCCCTTGTTTTTCATGGATTATTTTGCCACCGGCAAGCTGCAGCCCAAGGTGGCGGAGCAAATCGTCAAAGGCTTGTCGATCGCCTGCCGGGAAAACGGCTGTGCCCTTTTGGGCGGGGAAACCGCGGAAATGCCGGGGCTCTACCAGGGCGAGGATTTTGATTTGGCCGGGACGATTGTCGGGATCGTGGAAAAGAAAAACATCATCGACGGGCGCGCCATCAAACCCGGGGACGTCCTGCTGGGACTGCCTTCCTCGGGCCTGCAGACCAACGGTTACTCCCTGGCGCGGCAGATCTTTTTCAAACAACTAAACTATAAGCCCGCGACCTATGTGCCGGAATTAAAAACCACAGTTGGGGAAGCGCTCTTGCGGGTTCATCGGTCCTTTTTACCCGTGGTGAAACCCTTGTTGAAGGCTTTTAAGATCAAGGGCATGGCGCACATCACCGGCGGCGGCTTTATCGATAATTTGCCGCGCATACTGCCGGAAAATCGCCGCGCGGATATCCGCCTGAACACCTGGCCGGTGCTGCCGGTTTTTCAATTTATGCAGGAACGCGGCAACATCGATCAGGCGACCATGTTCCGCACCTTCAACATGGGCATCGGCATGATCTTGGTGGTGGGCGCGAAAGATGCCCCGGTGATCATGCGTTCGTTGCGGGAGAAAAAGGAAGCCGTTTATCGCCTGGGAGAAATCGCCGCCGGCCCGCGCGGCGTGTTGTTGGTTTAAATATCGACAGGTCGCCGCGGGCCGCGGCCGACCGATCGTCGTTGACCATCGTTATTCGTGGTCGGTCAACATTAATCACCGTAGGGGCGGGCTTCCACGCCCGCCCGAAAAAATAAACCCGCCCGTTTGTTAAAACGTCCCCATCGTATCGTCGGCATGGATCAGCGCGGTGATCAGCGTGGCGCTGTCGGCCGTGGTTTTACGCAGCCGCCCGGCCAGGGACTTGGCGATTTCCCGCACCACATAGTAGCCGATTTTGGGATTGGCCTCGCAGAGGCGTTCGAAATCGGTCTTGCGGATCTCATAGCACTCCACGGCCGTGACGGCATAGACCGAGGCCGAGCGCACGTCGTCGTCCATCAGCGCCATTTCCCCGAAGAAGACGTTCATGTCATCCTTCAAATTCACCACCGTGAATTTGTCTTTGGAGAGCGTTTTCTTTTCCACGCGCACCGCGCCCCGGTTGAGAATGTACATGGTGTTGCCCTGCTCGCCTTCGTGAATGATGAAGCTCTTGGGCGGGTAGGACCGGGTCTTGATCAGGGCGGCAATTTTTTCCAAAGCCGTTTTGTCCGTTTTGAGGTGGGCAAACAGGGAGATCCGCTCCAGGCGGCTGATGACGGTGCTCATGATCGCCTCGTGCGGACCAAAACCGCCAGGGCGTTGGCGGGGACGGGGTAGCCGTCCTGGGGGTTGATGTTCGGCCGGTTGTTTTCCAGGCGTTTGGCGTTTTTAAGGTTTTCCACCAACTTGCCCACGTCCGCGGTTTTTTGCGCTTCGCGGATCGCCTCTTGTTTGCGTTCGAAAAGGCTGCCCACGTTTTCCAGCAAGCCGATGAGGATGGAGCGGGAATCGCTGCGGTAGTGCTCGCGCAGATCTGCAAACGTCCTGCCGATGTAGCTCCCGGGGATTTTTTCCGTGGCGATAAACGAAGCCGTGTGGGCGTTGAGCAGATCGTTGACGACCTTGGCCATGCCCACCTGGGTGAAGGCATTGGCAATGAGCACCTTGCTGTACTCGCTGGTGTAAATGATGTCCTCCACATGCGCAGTACGGAGGTATTTTTCAAAATTGACGTCGAGCAACTCGGCGCAAATACGCACGTCCCGCGCCAGGGTCCTCACGGTCATGGCCGTCATCACGGTTTTGGAATCGGTCTCGGTGCGGGAAGCGCCGGGTGCGCTTTCGTCGGCCAAGATCAGCACCTGGGCGGCTTCGGCTACGTTCGCCTTGCGCAGCAGGGCCTCATGATAGTGCTCACCGCGCAGGATAATGACCTTCTGATAGGCCGGGAATTGCTGGTGAAAAATCTCGATGGTGTCGGGTTCAATGTTGGCCAGGATAATGATTTTGCGCAGATCGAGTTTGGGGTTGTTGTAGATGATCTCGTCGAGCATCTTGTCCATGGCTTGCTTCCAGCCGCAGAGGATGTAGTGATTGCGGGTGTTGGAGAGATCCATCACGCCCCTCCTTTCCATCATTTTTTTAGTGGTGAGCGCGGAAGCCAGGTTGGCCGTGAACATGGAGACCGTGGCCACGCTCATGAAAAGCACGACAATGACCAGCAAGCGGCCGCTGGTGGTGATCGGGGTGATGTCTCCATAGCCGCAGGTGGCGATGGTGACAATGGCCCAGTACATGGAGGTAACCAGTTTGTCCCACCCGGAGGCGACGCCGGGAACCGGGTGCGCGGCGAGAATTCGGGCGTTCTCCAAACCCAAGAAGAGCAGTCCCGAAACGAGCATTAAAAGGATGATCAGCAGGAAATAGTGAAAAACTTTTTCGCGGCGGAACAGGAAGAAAAGCGTCTTGGTGCCGCCGATGATTTCGTCGGCGGCACCGAACCATTTTTCAAACATCGGCCATTTCATCTGCATGGTTTTTTGCCCGCCCGCAGTTCTCCGGATAATCGCCAATTTCAAGGCAGTATAGCAAAATTCCCGGCCGGACGCAAACGGCAAACCGATGAAGCCAACGGCACTGGTCGGTGTGATGTTTTTTTAAAAAAATCCCGGGGGAAAACATGCCCGCCCAGCACCGCTCGTTACGCGCAACTCATCCGATTTGTAAGACACGGTTTGCCCAAACGTTGGTCGCGGGTGACCGCCGGTGGGGAGGGTTTGATCGAGCGCGAGCGAGGCACACATGCGCAAGGGCCGTTTTCCCCCGGGATTTTTTTAAAAAATATCACGCCGACCAGCCAAACGGTCTGGAACTTATCAGCTTTTAGTGACGCCCTTCCCAGGGGTGGGGGAGCAGGAGTTGGGCGTAGAGGTCCAGCGCATAGCGGTCGGTCATGCTGGAGATGAAGTCGCACAAACGCCGTTCGGGGTCTTCGGCGGGCAGGGTCGGGGCCAACTGTTCAATGAGCTCGGGATGTTCCTTCAAATAAGCATAGAGCCCTTCCAGCAAGCGCGCGGCTTTGCCGAATTCCACTCTGAGTTTTTCCGAGTCATAAACTTCCTTGAACAAAAATTGGCGTAGGTTTTCCGTGGCTTCCAAGACCGGCGGGCTTAAGCGGATGCTTGCCAAGTCGGCGGAGGCGGCTACCAGGTCGCGGACCATGGTGTCGATCCTCTCCGAAGAGGTTTTGCCCAGGCGCTTGACCGCCTCGGCGGGCAGGGACTGCGGGGAGAGAAAGCCTCCGCGGATGGCGTCCTGGATGTCGTGATTGATGTAGGCTATGGAATCGGCCAGGCGCACCACCTGTGCTTCCAGCGTGGCCGGGCGGAACAGATCCGGCTCCACCATCACCCCGCGGCGCGACTTGGAGTGGCACATGATGCCGTTGCGCACTTCAAAGGTGAGGTTGAGGCCTTGGCCGTCTTTTTCCAGCAAGTCCACCACGCGCAGGCTTTGCAGGTTGTGATCGAACCCGCCTTCGTTCTTCATCAGGTCGTTGAGCGACCCGACAACCCGGCTGTGCGCGGACTGGTGTATGCCGTTCGCCACTTGCTGGAAGTCAGCGAGTAGAACGTACAAGGAAATTCTCTTATGAAAATGCATGACCTGCGTCCCGCAGAGGGTTCGACGCAAAAGCGCAAGCGAGTAGGTCGTGGCACTGGGTCCGGTAAGGGCAAAACCAGCGGCCGCGGTACGAAGGGCCAGAATGCCCGCAATGGTGGTGGCGTACGTCTTAATTTCGAAGGCGGACAG
>JAAXVQ010000223.1 GCA_013335425.1 Candidatus Firestoneibacteriota bacterium
CTTTTTATATCACATGGTGAGGAACTTGGCCGGGACCCTCGTGGAAGTGGGGCGAGGAAGGTTCACGCCGGAACAAGTCAAGAAGATCCTGGCGGCCCGCGACCGCCGGGGAGCGGGCCCCACGGCGCCGGCCGAAGGCCTCTGTCTGGAAAGCATCGTCTTTGGAAGAAAACACAAGGGGCTGCTCACCGAGGAAGAGCGGGCCTAAGACCGTATCGTTGCAGGGAACAGGCATGCCTGTTCCCTGCAAGCCCAATTATAATAGAGCTATCCGCAGCTGGTCGCAGATAAAAAAAAGTGACTCGTCTTATGCAAGATTAAATCTTTTCAATTTCTGTCATTCCGAACGAAGTGAGGAATCTGTTAAAATTTTTTATTAAAAATCTTTTTAAAAGACCTCTCGCTGCGCTCGAGGTGACAACAGCGCTTTTATTTATGATTTACCAAACGCGCATAAGTGAAAAAATTCTGGCATTCCTTGAGACCTCATCTGCGCCATCTGCGTAATCTGTGGATAAAGGTTTGGCTTGGACTGGTCCGGTTTATTCAGGTGAGTTGAACTATTTCCTATACTTCCGTTATCCGGATTTGGTAAGATAAATTCATGCTCATTCAAACCTTGCCTGAATTTTCCGACGCCGTCGGCACGCGTAATTTTTTCACCGATCAACCGTCCATGGCCTTTCAGACCGCCCTGGAACTTATCCGCTTGCACCGGGAATTGGACGTGACCCGCCCGGAAGTCGCCGCGGCCGGACTCTCCCTGGCCAAACTGATTGCGCCGTTGCTGATGGTCTCGAATGAAATCCGCTTTATTAAATTTGATCCTTGGGACACGACCATCCTGATTAAATCATTTCCGGGCTCCCGGGTGGTTTATCAATACAACCCCTTTCGAGATCCGGCCAACCGTTCCGCCGCCGGGCAGCGCCCTGCACCCGCGCCGAACCAAAAAAGCGATTTTCTCGCCTGGGAAACCTTTCCGGAAAACGAACATTACCTGGCTTGGACATCCCCGGCAGGTCCGCGCTACGGCGTGCTGGTCCAGCCGGCGCCCATTGTTCCCAATCATCTGATTATTGCTTCGCTCGATCACAACCCCGTCACGGGGGAACATTTTGATCAGTATATGCAAGCCGGGCACCTGAGCGATATGCAATCTCTCCAGGTTATTTTGGGGGAAATGGGATATGCCATGGGTTTTAACGGCCGGCATGCCGGCGCTTCGGTCGATCATTTCCATACCCAGGCCGTGCCGCGCGATTACCTGCCTTTGGTCCGGGCCTATGCGGCCGGTGAATTTGCCGACGCCCCTGCTGCAGAATTTTCCTTAGCTTGGCCCCAGGTCAAGGTTTCGGCCGTTTATCCAAAGTACGCTACGCGCGGGTTGCTGTTGGAAGCGTATGATTTGAATGCCCTGCTGGCGCCCAAACAAGCAATTTTGAGCACATTACGCGAACAGAACTTGACCTTCAACAGCTTGAGTTGGCATCAACCTCCCAATCGTTGGGTTGAGGCGGTTTTTCCCCGCGGCTCGGAAACCATCCTGGACGGGGCCATTAAGGCCGGTTATGTGGAAATGTCCGGCATGCTGGTGATTCCCCAGAAAAACGTTTTTGAAAGCATCCAAACACCCGGCGTCGGGGAAAAGACTTTGGAAAAAGCCGGTTTATCGGAAAGCGATTTTTCCGGATTTATGGCTAAACTAGGAGCCTGTCGGACTTAAATCTTCGAAAGATCCAAATACCGCTCCGAATGGCTCACGCATAAAGGTGCCTGTGTGTTATCCCCCTTTGCAAAAGGGTCCTAGCTGTGAATTTTAAGCCGACAGCCGGTTAAGTTTTTCGAAATACTCACTTCAACGGTTCAATTCGCATATCCTCCGCCTGTTTTCATTTTTAATAAAATATCTATTCCCGCGAAGACATTTGAATATAACTTTGCAAATATTTTGGCATATAAGGCAGTGGTTATCGTTTACAGTATCAGAAAATTTAAAATAGGATCAATTGATATATTAGGTCAATTATTATTTACTTGATTTAAACGTTTTGAATTGAAACACCAACTTGAAATATATTGTTTTTATGAGCCTTGTTGGAAAATCATAATAATGTATGGTATATTTTATTTACTAAGATATCTACTTTATCTGGAGAGAAGCATATGGAATTTTTAAAAAAATTTCTGTTAAAACAGACTGCCTGGTTTCAAGCGGGCAATCTCTTTTCCCTTTGGCATCATCGCCGGATGAAAAATATCACACGGCTTATTTCCCTTGTCCTATCCATAACGTTTATCCTTCCGTATTTGGCGTTTGCTTTTGAAGGGCAGACGTTTCACCTCAATGAGCTGACGGTGAACCTGCGTGGGCAAAGTCTGGAAATTCCTGCGAATCTAGGCACCATCGTTAAGGCGCATCCCGGGCAAGGCCGGACCATCGTCTACATTCAAGATCTGCATTGCAATGCGGAAGTGCAGAACAATATTGCGGGCATTATCGACCACTTGGCCGGACGCCATGGCGTGAAAGTAATCGGCGTCGAGGGCGCGGCGCAGCAGGTCGATGTGAGTGCTTTGGGGAGTTTCCCGGTTGCGGAAGTCAAACACGATGTCGGGCAGTATTTTATCCGGCAGGGTCAGGTTACGGGCGCGGAGTATTATGCGGCCACCGGGGTTCACCCTGTCCGCCTGGAGGGCATTGAAGATCCCGGTCTTTACCAGGCCAATCATGACAGCATGCATAAATTTTTAACCGATGAAAGCCAAGGCTACATCTACGACTTGCGGGCGATTTTGGAAAATCAAAAAACGCGGGTCTACGGTGAAGCCCTGAAGGCGCACGATAAGCACCGGGCCATGTTCCGTGAAGGCAAAGAGGCGTTGTTGAAATATGCCTTGTACTTGGCAAGCGCGCTTCGCCAAGCGGGACTCGGGTTGGAGCCTTTTCCGCAGTTGGCCGGGTATGTCTCCGCGCATCGGGACGGGTTTGGTTCCAAAGTCAACCCGGACGATTTATACCTGGAAATGGAACGTGCGGATGCGTTACTGCGTGAAGGTTTGTATGTCAACGCAGACGAGCGCACCCTGAATGCATTGGAAACCAAGCTCGATATCATGGAAAAACTTTTAAACATTTCGGCTACGCCCGAGGAGCTGGCGGCCTATCGCCGCGCCCCGGAGAGTTACCGGATAGCCGAGTTCATGCGTTTTTTCCAAGCGTATGCCGCACCCGAAGATCCCGAGCCCGATTCGGAAATCTATGGGCTGGATGAACTGGTTAAAGAAACTGAAAATTTTTACCGGGTGGCTGACACGCGCAGCCGCGTGTTTGTGGATCAAATGGTACAACGCCTGCAGGCTTCCCGCGAAGACGCCGGTGTTTTAATCACAGGTGGTTATCACACCTCCGACGTGCTGGCGGAGTTGGAGCGCCGCGGCATCGGCTATATCAGCGTGCGCCCGCGTCTTACCCAGGTGGATCTGGTCAACCCCTATTTTTCCCTCATCAAAGGCAAACGCACGCCGTTGGAAAAATTGCTGGCGCAAAATCAAAATATCCTGTCTCCCCAAACCAAGTTTAGTGAAGTCGGTGAAAAAGCGGGTGACGAGGTCGCCACGTTTGCCGGCGTGCTCGACTTTGCCGCCAAAGAAGTTCTGGTAGCGATTTTCGTGGAGCAAGGCCACCGCAGCTTGTCCGGGTTGAGGTCATGGTTTGAAGCGAAAATGCCGACGCGGGATTCCGGGCCCGCGCGCCTCGATTGGGAATCCGCTCGCGGCAATGAAGCGGCCGGCATTTTCCTGCTCCCGGCAGAAGTGGGGGGGCAAAAAGCAGTCGGACTGATCCGCCCCCGGCTTTCCCAAACCAAAGGAATTAAAAATTCCGGCATTATTCCGTTGGGGAAAAAATCTGAGCTGGTTGTGCTGGACCCCAGGCTTGCGGAGCGGGAAGCTGCTGCGCTTTTGCAAAAGTCCTCCGCGCAGTTGAACCTGAGCAGCGAGGCTGTGAAAGATATCATATTGAAGGTCTCCTGGGCTGCGGTGTTGACCAAAGCCGGAGTGCCCGTGACCTTTTTACAAGCTGCGGCAGCCTGGGTGAAAACTTTAAGCACTCAAGGACGCAAGCTTGTTGCTGCGCTTGGCGCCGGCGCGGCGGGTTTGTCGCAGCCCGTGAGTGAAGAGGTGAAATTCAGATTGGCGCCGTTGGTGGTGCTGCTCTTTACAACCGGTTTCGTCACGATCACGTGGCCGTTTGTTGCGGTTGGGGCCGCGCTGACGGCCAGGATGTTTTTAGAGCGGCATGAGCAGTGGGAGACCTGGAATATTTGGCAAAAAGCTCTGGCTGCCTTAGTGACCGCAATCATTGCGGGGCTTTTTTATG
>JAAXVQ010000224.1 GCA_013335425.1 Candidatus Firestoneibacteriota bacterium
ATACCCTTGCCCATGGTCTCCAGCACGTCCCGGCGTTCTTCCAAAAAGAGATTGGGCGGCAGCTCGTTCATGCCCAGCACGAAGGGCTTGAGTTTGGGATTGATGCTCGGCTGAGCCGCCAGCAGAGCGGGAAATCCGTTGGGCTCGCGCGCCCAACGTTCTTGTTGCGGTTGGGCCGTCAACCAGCGCAGGAAATCGAGAGCCGCTTGCTGCTGTTTGCCGTTGGCGGATAAAGCCGCGCCTTGTTCCAGCCCCCCGATGACCACCATGGGGTAACGTGCTTCTTTGAGCTTGGGGAAGGGCATGACATCCAGGTCTAAGGTGGCGTCCATTTGCGTATAGACATTGACGGCCCAGGAGCCGTCGATGATCATAGCGGCTTTTTGGCCCGCAAATAAAACTTCCGCTTGTTTGTTCGACAACGTCGACGCACCCGGGTATAAGCAGCCTTTGTTGCGGAGTTCGGCGAAATAGTTCATCACTTGTTGGCATTCCGGTATCAAGTAAGGTGTTTCGCCTAAAAACAGGTTGCGCATTTTGGCTTCTCCCAGCAAGGCCCAGGCATAGGTCCGGAAAAAGGTCTGGCTCACCCATAAATCACCAAAACCTCCGATCAGCGGCGCGATACCCGCTGATTTGAGTTGCTGGCAGACGGACATTAATTCTTCCCACGTTTGCGGGGGTTGGTCGGGATTAAGACCCGCTTTTTGAAAGAGCACGCGGTTGTAAAAAATTTGAATATTCATGGCCGAAAGCGGCACGCCCCAAATCGTATCGCCGCGGACACCGTAAGGGTTGGAGGGCGGAAAATAGAGCGCGTTTAAGGCGCGGGGATAGAAAGCCAATTCCCAGGCCCGGTTGTCGGCGCGCATGGGCGAAGTTAAATCCGCCAATTTTCCGTTTTTGGCATAGAAAGCCAGCAGCGCAGGGTTATCAGCCAAGCCGATAATGTCTGGAAGCGAGTTGATTTTGGCCGCAGCTTGAATCTTGCGCTGGTAGTCTTGTCCGGACACAACCAAGCGGAAATTCACTTGGATATTGGTTTCCAGACGATAGCGCGCGGCCATTTCCTCTAGGAAATTTTGGTATTCAGGCCACTCATGCCAGAAGACCAAGGTGGTTTTCGGCTGAGGTGATCCGGGTTGGGGGACGGCCGCCGCGGGTTCAGCGGGCAAAGCCGCCAAGCAGATGAGCAGAACCGCGTGGGTAAGCGTGTTTGCAAAGCGCATGCATCAATCTCCCCAGTGTAGAGTTGCTTTTCCTAAAACAGTTTGAAGCTGTTGGGATTCTAACCCAAGCGGGCGAAAAAGCCGAAGAAAAAAACCCGCCCTTTTTGATTGCCCAAAAAAGCGCTTGGGGCTATGATTGATCCATGTCCATTGAACCTGAAAATCCCATCAATGTTCCAGCCGTTTGTGCCGTCCACGGCCACCCCGGTAAATGGGTTTGCGGCAAGTGTAGTCAGTCTTTATGTTCCGACTGCAAACCTGTGGCTTATGATTTTCGGGTATTTCACCCTGCTTGTCTGGAACTGGAAAGCCGTCAGGCGGAGAAGAAAGCTTCCCACCGCCCGCTGGAGACGCCTTCCGTGGGTGTCCGCTTTTTGGCTTGGTTTTTCATGATTGCGGCAGTGGCGGTTTTCGGACTCGCGCTTTTGCTTTTAGGTGTCGGTTTTTTAAGCCGGAGCGCCATGCCCCTGGGCGCTTTGATCGGAGGCGGTCTGCCCACCATCGACGATGTTCCGGGCGGGCGTACGCTTTTAATTTGGATGGGCTTTTTGGTCGCGTTGCTGGCGGTGTTGGCGGTATTCATCGGCGTAGGGTTGCTCAATTGCCTCCAGGCCGCCCGCCGGGCCATATTGGTTTTTTCCTGGATTGAAATCTTGCTTGCCTTAATAGGCTGGATCGTGGTCTTGGCCGCGGGGCGGGGTTTTTGGGACGTACCGGTGTTTGCTGTTCTTATGATCGTTTATTTTTCCCGCAAGGACGTCAAACGGCAGTTTGAACCGGCGCCGGAACTAATCGAGGTGAACCGGTAGGCGCCGGGAGGCTTTTTTCTCGGATTGCCGGTGTTTTTGTTCCAGCGTGCGTTCCTGGGCGCGGCGCGAACGCCGCCGCTTTTGGCGCCGGATTTTTTCCCGCCTCTGTTCGGCTTCGCTCTCCCGACCTTTGATCATGGTTTCAATCTTGTCGGCCAGCAGGCGGCGGGCCCAAAACCGGTTCATGGCCTGGGAGCGTTCGCGTTGGCATTTCACCTCGAGCCCGGTGGGCTTGTGCCGCAGGACCACGCAGGTGGAAGTTTTGTTGACGTGTTGCCCGCCGGCACCGCCGGAGCGGATGAAGGTTTCTTCGAGATCCGCGGCGTTTATGCCCAAAGCGGCCAGACGGGCTTCCAGGGCTTTTTGTTTGGTTTCCGTGACGGGAAAATCGGACATAGCGGACTCCGATAAGAAATAAGGGCAAGGCTATTCTAACACGAGAAAGAAGAAAAAGACAATTTCACCGCAAAGGCGCAAAGGACGCAAAGAAAAACACAAATCCGTTTTGGGTATGCCGGAGCAAGGAAAAAGAGCAAGCAGCCCTTGCAGTTTCGGTACTGGGATTTCCTTTGCGAACTTTGCGCCTTCGCGGTGAATGACTTTCTGAGGTGTCTGTGGATTTAGATTCTTTTTTCTCACCCGGCGGGGAGCTCTCGCGCCTGGAACAGGCCCAAATGGCCGCGAGTGTGGCCGACGCTCTGGACGAAGGCACGCATGTGCTGGTGGAAGCCGGAACCGGCGTGGGCAAGAGCCTGGCTTACCTGGTGCCGGGCATTGCCTGGGCCCTGGCGCAGGAAACCCGGCTGATGGTTTCCACGCATACCAAAGCCCTGCAGGCCCAACTGATGAACCATGAGCTGCCGCTGCTTTCCGAGAACCTGGTGTTCGGGCGGCGCTTTGCCTTTGAAATTTGCCTGGGCGTGGAAAATTACGTCTGCCTGCAGCGGCTGCTGCGCGAAGGCAGCGCCGAGATGCTGCCGGGCATGGAAGACGCCTATGCCGATGATTTGAAAAGTGTGATGACCTGGTGCGCGGAAAACGTAACCGGCATCCGGCAGGATGCGCCTTTTGCCGTTTCCGAAAGTTTGTGGCGGCAGGTGCGCGCCGAGCGGGAGCTTTGTCTGGGCACGAAGTGCCAACACCGCAAGGATTGCTTCTGGCAGCAGGCGCGCGATCGGCAACGCCAGGCCGACGTGCTGGTGACCAACCACAGTTTGTTTTTTTCCAACCTGGCCGCCGCGGGACGGTTGTTGCCGGAATTTCAGGCCGCCATCTTGGACGAGGCGCACCGGGTGGAGGACGTGGCTGCGAATTTTCTGGGCGACGAGCTGAGCCAATCGGACTTGCTGCAGCTGTTGGCCGAAATCGGGCGGCGGGGGCGGGGCGGTTTTCTAAACCGTCTCCAAAAACTGTCCCCCACCCGGGCCGAAGAAATTGCGGCTTTGGTTTATGGTTTTGAAGCCCGGCAGGAAACCTGGTGGCAACAGGTCTCGGCCTTGTTTCCCCCCGGAGCCGATACGCTGCGTTTTAAACAACCGCACCCGGGGCTGGAGCGTCCGGAGACCGAAGCCCTGCTGGAATTATCCCGCGTCCTGGAAGATTTACAGTCGGTTTGGGAAACCGAAGAGGACGCCAAGGCGGCCGCTTATTTGGCCGCGCGTTTGGAGGACGCTGCCCGGCGCTGGCGGCTGTGGCACGAGCATACGGCGCCGGGTTTTGTTTACTGGGCCGAGACCTACCCGTCCGGACGCAGCCGCCGCGTGCGTTTGCTGGCCACGCCTTTGGACTTAAGCACCCGGCTGCGGGAGATGGCGTTTGAAGCCATCCCCAGCGTGGTGCTCACTTCCGCCACCTTGGCGGTCAACGGCTCTTTTGATTACCTCAAAGCCCGGTTGGGGATCGTCGCGGCCCGCGAGTTGATCTTAAAATCCCCGTTTCCTTATGAGGAGAACGCCGCGGTTTATGTGCCCCGAAACATTCCCGATCCGCGCGACGCGGAAGCCTACGAAGCGCGCATTTTGCAGGAAACCGGGCAATTGATCCGGGCGTTTGGCGGCGGCACGTTCGTGCTGTTCACCAGCCATCGCTTTTTGCGCCGCGCGGCCGAAGCGTTGCGGGCGAACCTGCCGGAACAACTTTTCTTGGTGCAGGGCGAAGACACCACGCCGCGGTTGCTGCACCGTTTCCGCGAGCATCAAAACGCGGTTCTCTTGGGGGTGGAAACGTTCTGGCAGGGCGTCAATGTGCCCGGCGACGCCCTGCGCTGCGTGGTGATCACGCGTCTGCCGTTCGACGTGCCCACGCAC
>JAAXVQ010000225.1 GCA_013335425.1 Candidatus Firestoneibacteriota bacterium
GGGAGTTGGCAGTTGAAGGTTTGCTCCAGGTTCACCAGAATCACTGTGTGAGACAACGAGTCCCAACCGCGCACATCCTGGGCGCGGGTTTGTCGTTGCAGGGGAAGTGGTCCGGTTCCCAGGGTGCTTTGAATGGTTTGGATTACTTTTTCCAAAATGAGGTCGGACTGCATTTTGCTCACCTCCTGAAATTCGAAACCCCGGTGCCTAGGCTGTCAGCACCTGCCGGCTGCCAAGATATTTCTCTAAATTGGCCCCGCGGCTGATTTTACCGCTGGTGGTTTTAACCAGCCAACCCGGCGGCACAATGCACACGTCAAAAGGCAAGGGCCCGCCCGTATCGAGCAGAACTTGTTTGATCTCCGTCACCAATAGGTCGGATTTTACATAGCTGGATTCCGCTTCAGCCAGGACCACCACTTCTTCGCTGCCGATCTCTTGGCGGAAATATCCGGCAGCCACGGCCCGGCCGGGTTTGACGCCGGGGATTTGGTTGAGGGTGAATTCCAGTTCATGGGCGTAAAAATTTTTGCCGTGAACGATGATCAGGTCATGTTTGCGCCCTGTAATATATAGCGCCTGATCACAGCTAAAACCGAGATCGCCGGTGAAATACCAATGATCGCGCAGCTTTTTTTCGGTTTCCTCCGCGCGTTTGAAATACCCGGAAAATAGGCTGTTACCCGAAACGGCGACCTCGCCGATTTGCCGGTCGCCCACCGGCGCGCCATGCTCGTCGATGATTTGGAACTTCATTCCCGGGATCGCCTGGCCGGTGGAAAGCAAGGCGGTGGAGGCTCGTCCCGCGCAGGCCGGTTCCGCTTTTTGTCCGGTTTGCAAGTGTTCGCTGTCCACCTGCAGGTGTCGCACGGGCACATCCAGTTGGGTTTGGGTTACGGCAAAAACAGTTTCGGCCATGGCGTAAGCCACATGCAATTTTTGGGGCGAAACACCCAAGGCGGCGAATTGTTCCGCAAACAACGCGAAAGTTTCCGCCTTGCAGGGCTCGGAACAGTTGATCCAAGCGCGCAGGGAAGACAAGTCCCAAACCGTGCCGCGGCGGACGGTCCGACAAAGATGTTGGAAGGCAAAGTTGGGTTGCCAAATTAAGGTGGCGCGGTATTGTTCGATGGCGTCAAACAACATTTGCGGCGCGGCTACCCATTCAAAAGGGTCCAACTGAACCAGGGGTGTTCCGGTCAGCAACGGCAGAAGGAAACAGGCGATCAAGCCCATGTCATGGTAGAGGGGGAGCCAGGACACAATGCGGTCCGAAGGTGATAAATTCAAACTGGCGGCATAGCTGTTCACCTGATTCCAAAGAGCGCGGTGGGTCAGGGCCACGCCTTTTTTCAAACCTGTGGTCCCGGAACTATGCTGCAAAAAGGCCGGGGCATCGGGATCGACGTCGGAGAAGCAAGCTTGCGTGGGGAAACGGCCGGCGTCTTGCGGGGTTATCACAGGCATGGACAGCTCGGGCATCTGTTGGCGCAGCCGGGGCGCTTGTTCCGGAGTGGTCAACACCGCCCCGGCGGCAATATGTTGAAACAAAGTTCGGTGCGATTCCCAATAAAGCATAGGGTCCTGCTTGCTCGTGAGGGCGGGCATAAAAGCCGGCAGCAAGCCGCTTAAAATGGCTCCCAGGAAGGCGTAATACATATCGGGCGTATGATTCAGGATAATTAGGACCACGTCACCGGCCGTGAGGCTTTGTCCCTGGAACAACCGGGCATAGCGGCAGGCCCCACGGTAGAGTTGGATATACCTGATGCGCTCCGTGCGGCGTGCTTTGATAAAATCACAGAAGACCTCGTCCCCACGCCGGATGCACAGGGATTCCAAGGCTTCCAAAATAGTCTGCATTCTCCGGCTCCCTCCCACGCCACCCTACGGCCGAAACCACCCGTGCAAAGCATCGGTCTGGATTGCCTAAAACTCAATGCCTGAAAACGATTTCCCCAACGCCGGCTTTGGAAAATTCTTTCTGCGCATTTCAAGGTTTACGGCCGGCGGACGATAATTTGGGAAAGACGGGGGGGGCGACCTATGCCGGCTGACTATGCCGAAAAAATCAAGGAAGAGATTTCCCGGTTTAAAACCATGGCGCAAGTGCACGACCTGCCGGCTATTTTCCATTACTGCGCGGAAAAATACTGGCTGCCTAAGTTTAAGGCACTGGGTTTTGAGGATGTCAACGATGTCTATCTGAAGTATATCGCGCGGCTTTATCCCGAACGGTCCGGGCCGTTGAAAATTATCAGCATAGGCGCAGGCAATGCCGATTTGGAAATCAACCTGGGCACTCTGTTGCGCCGCCAAGGCCTGGAAGATTGGGAGATTCATTGTTTGGACGTCAATCCGCATATGCTGGAACGCGGGCGGGCGGCGGCGCGGGCAACGGGCATGGCCGCGCAATTTAGTTTCCTTCCCACCGATATCCAAAAATGGGAACCATCCGGGGGGGATTTTGATGTGGTTCTGGCCAGTCATAGTCTGCATCACTTCATGGAATTGGAACTGCTGTTTGAAAAAATTCATCACGCCCTTAAACCCCGCGGTTACTTTCTCACCAACGACATGATCGGGCGCAACGGACATATGCGCTGGCCTGAGGCCCTGGCGGTTTTGGAGGTGCTCTGGCAAACCCTGGACGACAAATACAAGTACAATCACCACTCGAGGCAGGTGGACTATCGCTTCGTGAACATGGATTGTTCCACGGCCGGGTTCGAAGGCATCCGGGCACAGGATATTTTACCCCTATGCGTGCAGTATTTTTCCTTCGACCTGTTTCTGGGGTTCGGCAATGTGGTGGATATTTTTGTGGACCGGGTCTATGGCCACAACTTTGATCCGGCATCCGAAAAGGACCGTTACATCATCGATGTGGCCGCTGCCTTGGATGAATTTTTTATTGATAACGGCTTTTACAAACCGACCCATATGGTGGCGGCCATGATGCGCCGGGGGGCGGCTGCAACTGTCCGCTGTCATAAACAGCTCACACCCGAGTTTTGCATTTACCCGGCAACCCTTTCGACACCAACTGAATAGGGGGCGGGGTGGCGTTGTGGATTTTAATAGTCTGATTCGACTTTGGCACAATTGTGCTTTTTTATTTTTTATCATTCCGACCGAAGTGAGAAATCTGGAAAGATTTTTAACTAGTTCCTGTTGCGGACAAGCCTTTTATTATTCCCCTCCCCAGGACTTGGTGGGAGAGGACAATGGGGAGGGGGTAAAAGCCTTATGTTGAAAGGTTTGTCCCCTCACCTTTATCCTCTCCCGCAAGGGGAGAGGAATTTAAAAAACAAAAGAGCCCTTTCCGCAACGAGAACTAATTAAAAGCCTTTGCAAAAGACCTCTCGCTGCGCTCGAGGTGACAACAGTGTTTTTATCTAAAATGTGTCAAAGTCGAGTTTCTGAGCACAAACTGGAGCGAAGCGTATGATCTCCCATCAGGTCAAATCGGAAAATCCGGGTGCAGTGAATAGCGCCGCCGGTCAGCTTTATCCCGGAAAAACGGGGCCGGTTGCAGCTGTTCGCGATGCCCCGGAACCGGTCGTCCAAGTCCCTGAAGTCACGCTGGTTATGCCCATCTTCAATCAAGGGCGCTTATTACGCGAATGCCTTGAAGCGGTGACGGCCAACACGGCCGATGAACTTTACGAAGGGGTCATCGTGGACACCGCCTCCACCGAGGCGGAGACCCTGGAATTGCTGCGGGCTTTGACCGGCGAAGTTCGGATTATTCGTCATAGCGAGAAACTGGGATTTGCCGAAGCCTGCAACCGGGGCGCGGCCTATGCCCGGGGTAAATATTTGGTGTTTTTACCGCCGGACACTCTGCCGCAGCCCGGTTGGCTGCAAAGTTTGATCGCAGTGCTGGCTGCCGATCCGCAGGCCGGCGCCGCTGGGGCGAAAGTGACGGATGGCACGGGGCGGGACCTGGAGGCGGGTGCCCAAGTCGGAGCCCTTTTGGTCCGGCGGGATTTGTTTGAGAAATTGGGGGGCTTTAATCTCCGGTTCGCACCGGTACAATACTTGGAGTTTGGATTGCGGGCGTTGGGGTACATCATCCGGTATTGTCCGGAGGCGGTGATGATCTATCAAAAACCGCCCACGCCCGGTATTGCCTGGGAAACCTTGTCACGTGTGCGTCCGGCGGAAAAGCACTTGTTTTCCGGCTGGGCGCAGGATCCCGCGTATGCGGCGGCTCTGGCCGGATATACGGAAAATCCGCTGGTGCTTTTGGAGTTGAGTTCGCGCTGCAATTTTCACTGTGACTATTGCCGCAGTCCCAC
>JAAXVQ010000004.1:0-6430 GCA_013335425.1 Candidatus Firestoneibacteriota bacterium
GTCAGCTTCTCGGCTGCGCTTTTGGAAAACTTATGCGCCTTCACCTGCAAGCCTTTGGGCGCGTCGCCCGTTCCGAGCACCTTGACGCGCGCATTTTTCCCGACCAGACCCGCCTTATACAAAGCCTGCGGATCCACGCTCGTGCCGGCCTTGGCCAAATCCTTCAAATTAACAACCTCGTATTCAACGCGGAAACGGTAATTACTGAAGCCGCGCTTGGGCATGCGCTGCGACAAAGGCATCTGCCCGCCTTCAAAACCGGGACTGATGCTGGCGCCGCTGCGCGAACCGGCGCCCTTGGAACCGCGCCCTGCCGTTTTGCCCCAGCCGGAACCGAGGCCCAGGCCCTTGCGGTAGCCCACCTTGCGGGAGCCACGGGCCGGAGATAACTGATCGATTTTCATGATAAGGAACCCTTTCTCTGAAACCCCGCCTGAAGCAGGCGGGACTTTCAGGCAAACCTTAAATGAATTATGCTCCCGCGATGTCTTCCACTTTCAGCAGGTGCCGTACTTTATAGATCATGCCGCGAATTTCCGCACGGTCCGGCAACACATGCGAGCTGCCGCGTTTCTTCAGGCCCAGGGCGCGCACCGTCAGGCGCTGCGGTTGGGTCGAACCGATGATGCTGCGTTCCAAGGTGACTTTGATTTTTCCGCTCATGCCTTCAAGCCCTCCTTCTCCTTAGCAACAGGAGCCGGGTCAAATGGCGATTTTCCGCGCATTTTGGTGACTTCTTCCTCCGTGGTCAGGGCCCGCAAGCCCGCAAAGGTCGCGTTGAGCACGTTGTGCGGGTTGTTGGTCCCGATGATCTTCGTGAGTATGTCGTGAATCCCGGCCACATCCATGACGGCGCGAACCGCACCGCCGGCGATAACGCCGGTACCCGGAGCCGCCGGCTTTAAGAGCACTTTGGCCGCACCATAGACACCCAAGATGGGATGCGGAATGGTGGCGCCCTTCATTTTGATCTTCATCAGGTTCTTTTTAGCTTCCTGCACGGCCTTGGCTATGGACTCCGGAACTTCGTTGGACTTGCCCAATCCGAATCCAACCGTTCCCTGCCCGTCCCCTACGACCACCAGTGAAGAAAAATGGAACCGTCGACCGCCCTTGACCACCTTGGCGACCCGGTTGATTTTAACGACGCGGTCTTTCAGCTCCGAGGAATTCGATTCTTGTTTTTTCAAGGTAATTACTCCTTCATTTAAAATTCCAGACCTGCTGCGCGGGCCGCATCGGCCAGCGCTTTAACCGCGCCCTGATATTGATAACCGCCGCGATCAAAGACCACCTGCTTGATGCCCTTGGCCAGCAGGCGCTCGGCGATGACACCGCCCATTTTCTTGGCGGCTTCCACGTTGCCCCGAGACTTGATCGAGGACTTCATTTCCGGTTCCAGACTGCTGGCGGCGACCAGTGTCGTTCCGGCCAGGTCATCAATCACTTGGATGTAGAAGTTTTTATGGCTCTTAAAAACGTGCAAACGCGGACGTTCCGTGCTGCCCTCCACCTTGCGGCGCAAACGCACGTGCCGGTTCTGCCGTTCCGCATTTCTCGAAGTATAAACGCGCATGAACTGCCTCCTTACTTCTTCCCGCCGGCACCCGCAGCCGCGCCCGAACCCGAGCCAGCTCCGGATTTACCGACTTTAATACGAACGTATTCACCTTCGTAACGAATGCCCTTGCCTTTGTAGGGTTCCGGTTTGCGGACAAAGCGTAACTCCGCCGCCACCGCGCCCACCGTTTCCTTGTTGATGCCTTTAACCACGATCGAGGTGGGTTTGGGAGTCTCTAACGTGATGCCCTGGGGCGGCGTATAATCCACTTGGTGCGAATAACCCACAAACATCGTGAGCTGGTTGTTCTGAACCTGGGCGCGATAGCCTATCCCCTGAATCTCCAGACGTTTTTCAAACCCCTGGGAAACACCGTGCACCATGTTGGCGATCAACGTGCGCGTCAATCCGAACAAGCCTTTATAAATGCGGTCATGGCTCTCGGGAGCCAACACCCGGACGACCTCGCCCGCAATTTCCACTTTCATTCCCGGGTACAAATCCCGCTCCAGCTTGCCTTTGGGGCCGCTGACGGTAACATGCGATCCGGCAACAACGGCCGTAACTCCCTTAGGTAGGGGAATGGGCAATTTTCCTATGCGTGACATAAAGCGATCCTCCTTACCAGATGTAGCAAAGTACCTCGCCGCCCACATGCGCGCGGCGAGCTTGCCGGTCGGTCATGATACCCCGCGAAGTCGAGAGGATCGCAACACCCAGCCCGCCTAAAACTCGGGGGATATTCTCCGCCGAAGTATAGACCCGGCATCCGGGTTTGGAAACCCGCTGGACCGTGTTGATGATCCGCTCGCGGTTCGGGCCATACTTTAAAAAGACCCGTATCATCCCCTGCCGGTTGTCCTCAATCACCTTGAAATTGCGGATGAACCCCTCGTCCTTAATGAGGCGCACAACTTCCTGCTTCATCTTGGAAGCGGGAACATCCACTTTTTCATGAAACGCCCGGTTCGCATTGCGAACCCGGGTCAGCAAATCCGAAATAGGATCTGTCATTGACATGAACGTGTCACCCTCTCTATCCGATAAATCGCGGTAATCCGCTCGCCAGCTACCAGCTGGCTTTGATAACTCCGGGAATCTGGCCATGGCTGGCCATGGAACGGAAACAAATGCGGCAAATCCCGAACTTGCGAATATACCCCCGCGGCCGGCCGCACAGCTGGCAGCGGTTGTACTTGCGAACCTTAAAGCGCGGTTCTTTTTTCTGCTTGTTGATCAAGCACAGTTTCGCCATGAAACCTCCCGTCTGGTACTAACGCTTTACAAAAGGAGCGCCGAATTGAGCCAGAAGCTCCGCGGCCTCCTTGTCGGTCTTAGCCGTGGTCACGAACGTAATGTTCATGCCGTGAATGCCCATAATCTTGTCATAGTCGATCTCGGGAAAAATAATCTGCTCCTTAATCCCGAGATTGTAGTTCCCACGACCGTCAAACCCCTTGTTCGAGATGCCGCGAAAATCCTTGATGCGGGGCAGCGCCACGTTGATGAAACGGTCCAAAAACTCGTACATGATGACGCCGCGCAGGGTTACACGCGCCCCAATAGGAAGGTTGAGGCGCAGTTTGAAATTGGAAATCGCTTTTTTCGCCCGCGTGAGCACCGGCTTTTGTCCGGTAATCTTGCCCAATTCCTCGGCCGCGGCTTCCAGGACCTTAATGTCGTCGGTGGCCTTGCCCATTCCCACGTTGAGCACGATCTTTTCCAACTTCGGAACTTCCATCCTGTTCCGGTAGGAATATTTCGCCATCAGCGCCGGGACAATTTCTTTTAAATACTTTTCCTTGATGCGTGCCATGGGTGCTGTTTCCTCCATCGTGAACCTTAAACGAAGCCTAGTCGATCATTTCCTTGCACTTGGTACAGACACGAACGAATTTATCGTTGTCGCCGATCCGCTTGAAACTGATGCGGGTCACCGCATTACACTTGTTGCAGATCAGTTTCAACTTGGACAAGGCGAGCGGCGCTTCCTTTTCCAAAATCCCGCCTTGCGGCATTTTTTGCGTCGGGCGCGTATGGCGCTTGACGAAGTTCACCTTCTCAACAATGGCTTTATCTTTTTTCGGGAAAATCTTAAGAACTTTCCCGCTCTTGCCGCGGTCTTTGCCCGAAATCACGGTGACCACGTCGTTTTTATGAAGCTTAGGTTTAGCTTGCATACCGGAAATCCGCTTCCTTTCTCCAGCCCTAGAGAACTTCCGGGGCCAGTGAGATAATCTTCATGAAATTCTTTTCACGCAATTCACGCGCCACGGGGCCGAAGATGCGGGTCCCGCGCGGATTGAGTTGTTCGTTGATCACCACCACGGCATTTTCATCAAAGCGGATGTAGGAACCATCCGGGCGGCGGTAGTTCGAGGCCGCCCGGACAATCACGGCGCGGACCTTATCGCTCTTTTTAACCTGGGCGCCGGGAATGGCTTCCTTCACCGCTCCGACAATCACATCGCCCAAACCTGCATACCGCCGGCGCGTCCCTCCCAGCACCTTGATGCACTGGATGACCTTGGCGCCGGAATTGTCCGCTACCTTGAGCATGGTCTGAACCTGGATCATAGCGGGCTCGCCTCCTTCAACACGTCCGCAGCGCTGACTTTGGCTCGGGTCACCACATCCACCAGGGTGTGATATTTTTGGGCCGAAAGCGGCCGGACTTCGCGGATGCGGACCATGTCGCCGATATGCGCCGTATTGGCTTCATCGTGGACCTTGTACTTTTTCGAAACCCGCACCGTGCGTTTGTACTTGGCGTGCTGGATCAACCGCTCCACCTTAACCACGATGGTTTTATGCATGCGGTCGCTGACCACCACCCCGACTTTTTCCGTTGAAGACTTTACACTTCCCATCGCTTCCTCCTTGCGCCCCGTGTGGGTAGGCGCAGCGCTCTAAAAGCTACTTTTTCCCCGTGGTCTTCTTGGCCTTGACGGCCGGTTTATCCGCACTCTTGGCAGCCGCCGCAGGCACCGCCGTTTTTTCCGTGACCGTGGCCAACTGTTCCGGATACTTCAACAAGGTCAGAATCCGGGCAATATCGCGTCGCGTGGCGGAAAGTTGCGCCGTGTTTTCAACTTGTTTGGTCTGTACTTTAACTTGGGTCTTGAGCAGCGTATCCCGCAATTCCACCAGTTTCCGTTCGAGATCCGTGCGTGTCATTTCACGCCACTTTTCAATTTTCATTTCGGTCACATCCCCATTTCCTGGCGCGCGACAAACTTGGTTTTGATCGGCAGCCGGTGCGAAGCCAGCATGAGCGCCTCGCGCGCCACTTTTTCATTGACCCCATCGATTTCAAACATCACCCGCCCGGGCTTCACCACGGCGACCCAAGCTTCGGGAGCGCCTTTACCCTTACCCATGCGCGTTTCCGCGGGCTTCTTGGTAATGGGCTTGTCCGGAAAAATCCGGATCCAGAGCTTGCCGCCGCGCTTCAAGTGGCGGTTGATGGCCACCCGGCAGGCTTCAATCTGTGCATTGGTGACCCAATCGACTTCCAGCGCCTTCAAACCGAAAGAACCGAAGCTGACCTGGTTCCCGCGCTGGGCCATACCGCGGCGTTTGCCGCGCTGTTGCTTGCGAAATTTAACTCTCTTTGGCAGGAGCATTGCGCTTTCCTCCCCGGCGTTCTTCCACGGCTTTGGCCGAGCGGTCGACGAAGAGCCAAACCTTCACACCAATGGTGCCGTAGGTGGTGTTGGCCGTCGCCAGTCCGTACTGAATATCCGCGCGCAGCGTGTGCAACGGCACCCGGCCCTCGCGGTACCACTCGCGGCGGGCGATTTCCGCCCCGGCCAAACGTCCTCCGCACATCACTTTAATGCCTTTGGCGCCCATGTCCATGGCGGTCGTGACCGATCGTTTCATGGCGCGGCGGAACGCGATGCGGCGTTCCAATTGACGCGCCACGCTCTCGGCCACCAAGGTGGCGTCCAATTCCGGCCTTTTGACTTCCAAAATATTCACATGAATCTGCTTGTCGGTGAGAGCCTGCAGTTCTTTGCGCAGGTTCTCGATCTCCGAGCCCTTTTTGCCGATGATGATACCCGGCTTGGCGGCGTAAATGGAGATGGTCGCCCGCTGTGACGCGCGTTCAATCTCAATCTTGGAGATACCCGCATGCCCCAGTTTCGCCTTTAAAAACTTACGCAGCTTCGTGTCTTCCAGCAACAACGCGGAAAAATTCTTTTTGGCAAACCACTGGGAATCCCACGTGCGTGTAATCCCCAGACGTATGCCGATCGGATTAACCTTCTGACCCACGCTTAGCCTCCTTATACCCCTTGGGATGGATTGGCGGTTTTACCGTCCGAGACCACCAAGGTCAAATGCGTCGTACGAACATGAATTTTACTGGACCGCCCCTGCGCGCGGGGAATGAAACGTTTGGCATTGCGCAACAGGCCGGCGCCGTCCGTGCGGATTTCCTTGACGAACAAATTGGCCGGGTCAATTTCCGGGTGCCGGCTCGCCGCCGCCACCGCGGACTTGATGGCCTTGGTCAAAATCGGAGAAGCCGCTTTGGGCACGAAGCGCAAAATCGCCAACGCATCGTCCACTTTCTTTTTACGGATCAACTGCGCCACAATATTGATTTTTCTGGGCCCGATGCGCAAATAGCGGGCGATAACTTTCTGGTCCATTAGTTCCTCCCTAACGTCCTTCCCATATGGGTGCTTCCCCCAACCGGCGACTAAGTCCGCGCCGCTTAGGTTGTGGCCGTGCCCTTCTCCGTCTTGGTGCCGCCGTGCGCCTTGAACAGGCGGGTGGGGGCGAACTCCCCCAATTTGTGCCCAACCATGTTTTCGGTCAAATACACCGGCAAAAACTTCTTGCCGTTGTGGACAGCCA
>JAAXVQ010000004.1:6440-18783 GCA_013335425.1 Candidatus Firestoneibacteriota bacterium
TCCGGCGCAATCACGCTTCGCCGCGACCAGGTCTTCACCACTTTCTTCTCTTTGGCCTGGTTTAAGGCATCAACTTTTTTCATGAGTTTGGGATCAATATAAGGTCCCTTTTTCTTCGATCGCGACATGCTGCTTTAGACCTCCCTCACTTATTTCCGGCGCCGAATGATCATGCGGTCACTTTGTTTTTTCGGATGACGCGTCTTATACCCCTTGGCCGGAACGCCCCACGGGCTTACCGGATGGTGCCCGCTCTTGCTGCGCCCTTCGCCGCCACCCATCGGGTGATCGCAAGGATTTTTAGCCATACCGCGCGAACGCGGCTTGAAACCCAGCCAACGATGCCGGCCGGCTTTTCCCAAGGTAATGTTTTCGTGTTCCCGGTTGCCCACCTGGCCGATGGTGGCCAAGCAATCCAAGTGAATCAGTCGCATTTCCCCCGAAGGCAGACGCACATGCGCATACTCGCCCTCTTTGGCCAAAAGCTGGGCCGCGCTGCCCGCCGAGCGCACCAGACGTCCCGGCTGCTTGGGCTTGAGTTGAATGTTGTGAATCGTGGCACCGAGCGTAATTTTGTTCAAGGGCAGGGTGTTGCCTACCACCATGTCCGCTTCGGGTCCCGACGTCACCGTGGTCCCCACAGCCAAGCCCTCGGGCGCCACGATATAACGCTTTTCGCCGTCCGCGTATTGCAACAAGGCAATGCGCGCCGTACGGTTGGGGTCATACTCAATGGCCGCCACTTTGGCGTTAACGCCCTGTTTGTCGCGATGAAAGTCTACCAGGCGGTAACGCCGTTTGTGCCCGCCGGATTTCCGCCGCGCCGTGTAATGGCCGTTGACATTATGCCCACCGCTTTTGTTTTGTTTCCGCAACAGCGATTTTTCGGGTTTGGACTTGGTAATCTCCGAAAAATCGTAGCCGGTCATCTGACGACGCCCCGGGCTGGTGGGCCGATACGTTTTCAAAGGCATGGCTAATCTCCTTAATTTTCGTTCCCTAAAGTTTTACCGATCGGACCGCGCCAAATCCGCGGCCCCTTTGCCGGCCTGGCCAACGAAACGCCTCAGGCGCCTTCGTAAAGCTCAATGCGATCACCGGCTTTAAGTTTAACAATGGCTTTTTTCCAAGGACGCTTTTCCGTCTGACGCGCGCCGAAACGGCGGTTCTTGCCGGGCATGGTCACCGTATGCACGTCGAGCACCTTGACTTTAAACATGGCCTCAACCGCCTGCTTGATTTCCACCTTGTTCGTGCGGCGGTCGACTTCAAAGGCAAACAGGTTGCCGGCATCTTTGTTCCGTGACAATTTCTCGGTTAAAAGCGGACGCTTGATCACGTCATAAGTTTTCATCGGCTCAGACTCTCCTCAACTTTGGTAACGCCCGAGCGGGTCAGAAGCAGCCGGTCACAGTCAATCAGATCATACGTGTTGATGTTCTCCAGGTTCAAAATCCGCAGGCTCTTCAGATTGCGCCCGGACAAGCGGATGGCCTCATCCTTTTCATCCAGCACCAAGGTGGTCTTCCCCGTGGGATTGAGCTTTTTCAAAATCGCGGCCATTTCTTTGGTCTTGGCGGCGGTGAGTTTCAACGCGTCCAAAACCAACAATTCCCCGTCCGCCAACTTGGCGGTCAGGGCGCAACGCAACGCCTCACGCCGGGCTTGCTTGGGCAAATCCCAGGAGTAGTCGCGCGGTTTGGGCCCGAAAGTAATGCCGCCCTTGTACCACAGCGGCGAACGGCTGCTACCTGCGCGGGCACGACCGGTGCCCTTTTGTTTCCAAGGCTTTTTGCCGCCGCCCGACACTTCCCCGCGGGTTTTGGTGGAAGCCGTCCCGCGGCGGATGTTCTGCAGGTGGCTTTGCACCGCTTCCCAAAGCAGATGTTTGTTTACCTGCACACCGAAAACTTTATCCGAAAGGGACAATTCCCCCACCGGCTGGTTATCTTGGTTGACCACTTTGATCACAGGCATGATTACTGGGCACCCCCCCGGCGGCAGGCCTGCACGCATACCAACGAACGGTTGGCGCCGGGCACGGCTCCGCGGATCAAAAGCAAATTGCGCTCCGTATCCACTTTCATCAGCTTCAGACGGATGGCCGTCACGTTCTCCGAGCCCATCTGTCCGGGCATTTTAACGCCCTTAATGACGCGCGACGGGTCGGACGAAGCGCCGATGGACCCCGGTGCGCGGTAGAACATGGAACCGTGGCCGTGATCTCCGCCGCGGTTCTTGTGGCGTTTGATGACGCCCTGAAAGCCTTTGCCTTTGGAAACCCCGCTGACATCCACCCATTGGGCACCCGTCAACACTTCGGCGCCGAACGTCTGCCCCACCGTAAACGTCTCGCTGCCTTGGGTCCGAATTTCCCGCAGAAGCCGGAACGGTTTAACATTGTTCTTGGTAAAATGTCCCAGCAAGGGCTTGGAAAGACGCTTGGGCTTTTGTTCGTCCAAGCCGATCTGGATGGCGGAATAACCGTCTTTTTCCGCAGTCTTAACCTGGATCACCGTGCAAGGGCCGGCAGCCACCACGGTCACGGGCACCAACTTGCCCTTCTCGTCGAAAATATGCGTCATGCCGATTTTTTTCCCGTAAATGCTCTTCATGGCAATAACTCCTTATAGGTCCTATAGGACTAATAGGTCCTATTTATAACTTGATCTCCACATCCACGCCGGCCGGCAAATCCAGCTTCATGAGCGCATCAATGGTCTTGGGCGTCGGATCCACGATATCCAGCAAACGCTTGTGCGTGCGCACTTCAAACTGCTCCCGCGACTTCTTATCCACGTGGGGGCTGCGCAGCACCGTAACCCGGTTAATACGCGTCGGCAGCGGCACGGGCCCAAACACGCGGGCGCCGGTCCGTTTGGCCGTGTCGATGACGTCACTGGCCGAACGGTCCAGCAACATGTGATCGTAGGCCTTCATGCGGATCCGAATCTTTTGCTTTTCCATAATTTCCTCCGTGTAGGGAACAGGCATGCCTGTTCCCTACAAATATTATTCCTTGATTTCCGAAACCACGCCCGAACCGACCGTGTGTCCGCCTTCGCGGATGGCGAAGCGCAATTCCTTCTCCATGGCGATCGGGGTGATCAATTCCGCTTCAATCGTAACGCTGTCCCCGGGCATCACCATTTCCACACCCTCGGGCAGCTTCAACGCGCCGGTCACGTCGGTTGTGCGGAAGTAGAACTGCGGCCGGTAGTTGTTGAAAAACGGCGTGTGCCGTCCGCCTTCTTCTTTCGTCAACACGTACACTTTTCCCATGAACTTCTTATGCGGCGTGATCGTGCCGGGCTTCACAATGACCTGCCCGCGCTCCACTTCGTGCTTTTCCACGCCGCGCAGCAGCACGCCGATGTTGTCCCCGGCCTGCGCTTCGTCCAAAAGCTTCCTAAACATTTCCACGCCCGTCACCACGCTCTTGCGCGTGTCCATGATCCCCACCAGCTCCACGTCGTCGCCGACTTTCACCTTGCCGCGTTCCACGCGCCCCGTGGCCACCGTGCCGCGTCCCGTGATCGAGAACACGTCTTCCACCGACATCAAGAACGGCTTGTCGACTTCGCGCACCGGCGTCGGAATGTACTCGTCCACCGCGTCCATCAACTTCTGGATCGGTTCCCACTCCGGACCCGTGAACACGCCCGTTAAGCCCTTTTCCATGGCCTTCAACGCGCTTCCCCGGATGATCGGCGTCTTGTCGCCTTCGAATTCATACTTGGTCAGCAGCTCGCGGATTTCCATTTCCACCAGGTCCAGCAACTCCGGATCGTCCACCTGGTCGATCTTGTTCATGAAAACCACCATCTTGGGCACGCCCACCTGGCGCGCCAGCAGGATGTGTTCACGCGTCTGCGGCATGGGGCCGTCCGTCGCCGAAACCAGCAAAATCGCGCCGTCCATCTGCGCCGCGCCCGTGATCATGTTCTTGATGTAGTCCGCGTGCCCGGGGCAGTCCACGTGCGCATAGTGACGCTTCGTCGTTTCGTATTCCACGTGCGCCGTGTTGATCGTTATTCCTCGGGCCTTTTCTTCCGGCGCATTATCGATTTCATCATACTTCTTGACCGACGCCATGCCCTTGCTCGACAAATACATCGTGATCGTGGCCGTCAGCGTGGTCTTGCCGTGATCCACGTGCCCGATCGTCCCGATGTTGACGTGCGGCTTGTTGCGTTCAAATTTCTGCTTCGCCATGTTTTTGCCTCCCACGTTGGGACGGGTTTCGAACCCGCCCCTACAAAATTATTTTCCCTGAACTTTTGCCACGACGGCTTCCGAAATGCTCTTCGGAACTTCGGCGTAGTGCGAAAACTGCATGGTAAACGTCGCCCGGCCCTGGGTCATGGAGCGCAGATCCGTAGCGTAACCGAACATTTCGCCCAAGGCCACATGCCCGTGAATCACCTGCGTGTTGCCCGTTTTTTCCATGCCTTCGATCCGGCCGCGACGCGAGTTAAGATTGCCGATCACATCGCCCAAATAATCTTCCGGCGTGACCACTTCAATGGCAAAGATCGGTTCCAACAAGACGGGCTGAGCTTTTTGGCACCCTTCTTTAAAGGCCATGGAGCCGGCAATTTTAAAGGCCATTTCCGAGGAGTCGACGTCGTGGTAGGAGCCGTCGAACAAAACCACCTTGAAATCCACCACGGGGTAGCCGGCCAAAACGCCGGACTGCATGGCTTCCTGAATGCCCTTGTTGACGGGTTCAATATATTCTTTCGGAATGGAGCCGCCGACGGTCTTGTTTTCAAACTCGTAGCCGCCGCCGGGTTCCTTGGGTTCCAATTTGATCCAAACGTGCCCGTACTGACCGCGGCCGCCGCTCTGCCGGATAAACTTGCCTTCCTGCTCCACGGCTTTGCGGATGGTTTCACGGTAAGCCACCTGCGGTTTGCCGACATTGGCTTCAACCTTGAACTCGCGCATCATGCGGTCGACAATGATTTCCAAGTGCAACTCGCCCATACCCCAAATCAGGGTTTGGCCGGTTTCTTCGTCGGTACGAATCCTGAAGGTCGGATCCTCTTCCGACAAGCGCGTCAAAGCCGTACCCATTTTTTCCTGGTCGGCCTTGGTCTTGGGCTCAATGGCCACCGAAATGACGGGTTCCGGGAAGGTCATGGCTTCCAAAATAATCGGTTCCTCTTCGGAGCAGAGCGAATCACCGGTATAAGTGTATTTCAAACCAACGGCCGCCACGATATCGCCGGCCGAGGCGCTTTCAATTTCTTCACGTTTGTTGGCATGCATTTCCAGCAAACGTCCCAGACGTTCACGTTTGCCGCGAGTGGAATTATAGATGTAGGAACCCGTGGTCAAGGACCCCGAATAGATTCTGAAATAAGTTAAGCGTCCGACGTGGGGATCGGACATGATTTTAAAGGCCAAAGCCGAAAAAGGCGCCTTGGTGTCCGGCAAACGCACTTCTTTGGTCTCGCCGTCGGGCAAAATGCCTTCCACCGGCGGCTTATCCAAGGGCGAGGGCAAATAGAGCGTAACCGCGTCCAGCAACGGTTGAATGCCTTTGTTCTTAAAAGCCGTGCCCAGGAGCACAGGCACCAATTTTCCTGTCAGCGTCGCCTTGCGCAGCGCCACTTTGATTTCCATGGACGAAATGTCCTTATCGCCACCGATGAATTTTTCCATGATCGCGTCGTCAAAATCCGCCAAAGCTTCGATCATCTTTTCCCGCTTGGCGCGCGCGGTCAAGGCCAACTCTTCGTCGATTTCGACGGTATCATAATCATCGCCCATACCTTCGGTGTTCCAGACATACTGTTTCATCTCGATCAAATCCACCACGCCTTTGAAACCCGATTCCTCGCCTACCGGCAATTGAATCGGAACGGCGCGGGCACCCAGACGATCGCGGATCGTGCGGACCGCGTTGATGAAGTTGGCCCCGACGCGGTCCATTTTGTTGATGAAAGCCAGACGCGGAACATGATATTTATCCGCTTGGCGCCAGACGGTCTCGGACTGCGGTTGCACACCGGCCACGCCGTCGAACACGGCCACGGCCCCGTCCAAAACGCGCAGGGAACGTTCCACCTCCACGGTAAAATCTACGTGCCCGGGTGTGTCAATGATGTTGATGCGGTGCTGTTTCCAAAAGCAGGTGGTCGCCGCCGAGGTGATGGTAATACCGCGTTCTTGCTCCTGAACCATCCAGTCCATGGTGGCGGTCCCGTCATGCACTTCCCCAATTTTATACAGTTTTCCCGTATAAAACAGGATACGCTCGGTCAGCGTGGTTTTACCGGCATCGATGTGGGCCATGATGCCGATGTTGCGGTATTTGTGAAGATCCAGTGTCTGTGACAACTGTCTATTCCCCTATCGAAAAATTTACCACTTATAGTGGGCGTAGGCCTTGTTGGCTTCGGCCATCTTATGCGTGTCTTCGCGTTTCTTGACGGCTGCACCCTGGTTGGCCGCAGCTTCCAAAAGCTCGGAAGCCAAGCGCTCCTGCATGCTCTGCCCCTTGCGGGCCCGCGCCGCTTCGCGCAGCCAACGAAACGCCAAGGACAATTTCCGCTCGGGCCTGACTTCAATAGGCACCTGCAAATTGGCGCCGCCGACGCGAGGGGACTTCACTTCCAAAGCCGGTTTGACGTTCTCCACGGCTTGTTTGAACGTGTTGAGCGTCGGATCGCCGTTCTTCTTTTTAATGATCTCCAGGGCGCCGTACACGATCTTCTCCGCCGTGGCTTTCTTGCCCTTTTCCATGAGCGCGTTCACAAATTTAGAAACCAACGCGCTGTGAAAACGATAGTCGGGGGCGGTTTCACGCTGAAGGCTTATCTTTTTTCTAGGCATTCGGGCATCCTCCTGAAATCCTCGCAGGCAGCGGCTTTGACCGTCGCCTACATGTTAAACCCTTCATTACTTCTTCTTGGGGCGTTTTAAGCCGTACTTGGAGCGGCTTTTATTGCGGTTCTGCACGCCGGCCGTATCCAACGTTCCCCGTACAATGTGATAGCGCACACCCGGAAGATCCTTAACACGCCCCCCGCGAATGAGCACAATGGAGTGCTCCTGCAGATTGTGCCCTTCCCCCGGAATGTAGCAAGTGACTTCCATGCCGTTGGTCAAACGCACACGCGCGACCTTGCGCAAGGCGGAGTTCGGTTTTTTGGGCGTCACGGTGTACACACGCACGCATACGCCGCGCCGTTGCGGACAGCCCTTAAGCGCCGGGGCTGAGGTCTTGCTTTTCATCATGTCGCGCCCTTTTCGAATCAACTGGCTAATGGTCGGCATGGTCTTGCCTCCCTCGGTAATTTCGTAGAGACATTCCGCTCTACTTCTTCTGCAAAACAAAAAAGACGGAAAACACCCGTCTCTTTTGTGAATGGCAAAATGATCCCGAAAAATTTAGGATCACTTTC
This sequence comes from Candidatus Firestoneibacteriota bacterium, assembly GCA_013335425.1. Taxonomy (GTDB): domain Bacteria; phylum Oederibacteriota; class JAAXVQ01; order JAAXVQ01; family JAAXVQ01; genus JAAXVQ01. The sequence goes on from JAAXVQ010000004.1 coordinate 13,856, forward strand.
TAAAAACGCCCGCACAAAATGTACTGCAGGAAGACCTGCGCTTGCAGCCCTAAACCCGGCTGAAGCGTGGTTTCTTCATCTCACGACGGCTCAGGCAAAAATTCGGCCTGAAACAACTCCGCAAAAGCGTGAGCCTCCCTGGTACTTAAACCGGCTGTCGCTTGCGCCTCCAGGCGAAAAACCTAAAACCCAGAGTAGCGAAAGAGTCGAGATTATAAAAGATTGCGTATCCTCTGTCAATCTTTTTTATTTAATTTTGTGAAGAACGGTTTAAAAACCGTTCCCCGCCAAACGGACTTTCCGGTCAGCTCTTTTCCGCTTCCAGCGGCTCAACCACTTCGGCTTCCGCTTCTTCCTTTTTAATCGAATCCTTGCGCAACTGGACCAAATGCGGCATGCCGGTTCCGGCGGAAATCAAATGCCCCATGATCACGTTTTCCTTCAAGCCCCGCAGATCGTCCACCTTGCCGGCCACGGCGGCTTCGGTCAGCACCCGCGTGGTCTCTTGGAACGAGGCGGCGGAAATGAAGCTGTCCGTGCCCAAGCTGGCTTTGGTGATCCCCAGCAAAATGGGACGCGCCGAGGCGGGTTTGCCGCCCATGTTCATGGCGCGTTCATTTTCATCGCGGAAGGCAAAACGGTCCACCTGCGTACCGATAAGGAACTCGGTATCACCCGCGTCCTCCACCACCACCTTGCGCAGCAGCTGACGGACGATGACTTCAATGTGTTTGTCATTGATGGTAACGCCCTGCAGACGATAGACTTCCTGCACCTTGTTGACCAGGTACTCCTGTACTTCGTTTTCACCTTTAATCTCAAGAATATCGTGAGGGTTGATCGGGCCGTCGGTCAAAGGTTCGCCGGCCTGCACCCGATCTCCGTCGCGGACGTTCAAGTGCTTGCCGCCGGGAATCAAGTATTCCTTCTCAGTTCCGGTTTCGTGGTGCACCGCCACCTTGCGCATGCCGCGGACCATGCCCCCGAAATGCACGCTGCCGTCGATTTCCGAAATGGTTGCGGCGCTTTTGGGCTTGCGGGCTTCGAAAAGTTCCGCCACCCGCGGCAGACCGCCGGTGATGTCGCGGGTCTTCGAAATTTCGCGAGGTATCTTGGCGATGATGTCGCCGGCCTTGACCTGCATCCCGTTTTCCACCGAGAAATATGCGCCGGTCGGAATGGCGTAGGTGGCCAGGACATGATCTTCCTTGTCCCGGATCACGATCTGCGGGTGCATGTTCTCTTCGCGGTGTTCAATGATCACGCGGCCGATCAAGCCCGTGGATTCATCGGTCTGTTCCTTCATGGTCACACCGTCGATGATGTCCTCCAAATGGACACTGCCGGTAACCTCGGTAAAAATCGGGACGTTGTACAAATCCCACAACGCAGCCACCATACCCTTTTTCACCGGTGCGCCGTCTTTCACTTTGAGCACGGTGCCGTAAGGCACGGGGTAGAGTTCGCGTTCCGCCCCGCGGTTGTCATAAATGCCCAATTCCGCGTTGCGGTTCAAGACGATCCAATCGCCTTGGGAATTCTGAATCGAGCGCAGGTTCTGATAGCGCGCGATACCCTCGTTTTTAACCTCGATTTTCGAAACTTCCAACACGCGGCTGGCCGTACCGCCGATGTGAAAGGTACGCAGGGTCAACTGCGTGCCCGGTTCACCGATGGACTGGGCGGCAATAATGCCGACCGCCTCGCCGATGTCCACCTTACGCCCGGTGGAAAGGTTGCGGCCGTAGCAGGCGGCACAAACACCCCGCCGGCTCTCGCAGGTCAGCACCGAGCGGATGCGGATCTTTTCCACCACCGCGTTTTCAATCTTCTCTGCGATTTCCTCGGTGATCATTTGCCCGGAACGGACCAGCACGTCGTCGGTGAGCAAGTCCACCACGTTGTCCAAAGCCACGCGTCCCAAAATGCGTTCCTTTAAAGGCTCAATGACTTCCGAGCCTTCGCGGATGGCGCCGATGGAAATGCCGTTGAGCGTGCCGCAATCTTCCTCGGAAATAATCACTTCCTGAGCCACGTCCACCAAACGGCGGGTCAGGTAGCCGGCGTCGGCGGTCTTCAATGCCGTGTCGGCCAAGCCTTTGCGGGCGCCGTGGGTGGAGATGAAGTACTCCAACACGGTCAACCCCTCGCGGAAGTTGGCGATAATCGGCTGTTCGATGATTTCACCGGTGGCGCCGGTGATTTTCTGCTGCGGTTTGGCCATCAGGCCGCGCATGCCGGCCAACTGGCGGATCTGCATTTTGGAACCGCGGGCGCCGGAATCCGCCATCATGAAAATGGGGTTGAAACCTTCGCGGTCGCGGCTCAAATCGCCCATCATCACCTCGGCGATGGAGTCCGTGGTGTGCGTCCAGATGTCGATCACCTTGTTATATCGTTCGCCGTCGGTGATGACGCCCTGCTGATATTGTTTCTCGATGGCCGAGACTTCTTTCTTGGCCGCTTCGATCATACCGGTTTTTTCTTCCGGAATGCGCATATCGTTGATGGCCACCGTGAAGCCGGCCCGCGTAGCGAAGCGGAAGCCCACTTCCTTCATGCGGTCGAGCATGAGCACGGTTTCATAGGTTCCCAGTTCCTTGTGGCAGCGTGCCACCAGGTTGGTCAATTCCTTCTTGTTGAGAACCTTGTTGACGAAACGCAAACCGGCCGGAAGCACCTCTTCGTTGAAGAACACCCGTCCGGGGGTGGTCTCCACCAATTTCCCCTGCATGCGGACTTTGACCAGGGCGTGATAGGAAATCTCCCGGGCGTCCAAAGCAATCATCACTTCCTGAGGGGAAGAAAAGATACTGGTTTTGCTGGCTTCACTGGCGCGTTCCTTGGTCAGATAATAATTGCCCAAGACGATGTCCTGCGAAGGCGAAATGCTGGGCTTGCCGCTGGCCGTGGAGATGATGTTCCCCGTGGAAATCATCAGCACGCGCGCTTCCAACTGCGCCTCGGACGAAAGCGGAATATGCACGGCCATCTGATCGCCGTCGAAGTCTGCGTTGAAAGCCGCGCAGACCAAGGGGTGAATACGGATGGCCTTGCCTTCCACCAACACGGGCAAAAAGGCCTGAATACCCTGCCGGTGCAGCGTAGGGGCGCGGTTCAGCAGAATAGGATGGTCTTCCAACACTTCTTCCAAAATATCCCAGACTTCGGGTTTGACCTTTTCCACCATCTTCTTGGCGCTCTTGATGGTGTGGACATAACCCCGGTCTTCCAATTTTTTAATGATAAAGGGCTTGAACAGCTCCAAAGCCATCTTTTTGGGCAGGCCGCATTGCCACAACTTGAGTTCCGGACCGACCACGATGACCGAACGCCCCGAATAATCCACGCGCTTGCCCAGCAAGTTTTGACGGAAGCGCCCTTGCTTGCCCTTGAGCATGTCCGAGAGCGACTTCAACGGGCGGTTGCCCGGGCCCTTGACCGCATGCCCGCGGCGGCCGTTGTCGAAGAGTGCGTCCACGGCTTCCTGGAGCATGCGTTTTTCGTTGCGGACAATGACGTCCGGCGCCTTCAGGTCGATCAACTTCTTCAAACGGTTGTTGCGGTTGATCACGCGGCGGTACAAATCATTCAAATCCGAGGTGGCGAAACGTCCGCCGTCCAAGGGGACCAAAGGACGCAATTCCGGAGGAAGCACGGGCACCACTTCCAGGACCATCCACTCGGGTTTGTTCCCGGATTTGCGGAACGCCTCAACCACTTTCAGGCGTTTGACGATTTCCTTGCGTTTCTGCAGCGAGGCGGTCTCCATGTCCTGGTGGAGTTTTTCGGACATTTCTTCCAGGTTGAGTTCGCGCAGCAAATCCCTGATGGACTCAGCGCCCATCTTGGCCGTAAAGGCATTGCCGTACTGTTCGCGGAAACCGCGGTAATCCTCTTCGGTCAAGACCTGCTTTTTGGCCAAGGGCGTGTCCCCGGGATCGGTGACAATGTAGTTTTCATAGTATATGATCTTTTCCAACAGACGCGTGCCCACGTTGAGCAAGTACGCGATGCGCGAGGGTACGCCCTTGAAATACCAAATGTGCGTAACCGGGGAAACAAGTTCGATGTGCCCCAACCGTTCACGCCGAACCTTGGCCTGCGTGATTTCCACGCCGCAACGGTCGCAGACCACGCCCTTGTAACGGATGCGCTTGTATTTGCCGCAGGCGCATTCCCAGTCCTTGGTGGGACCGAAAATCCGCTCGTCGAACAAGCCTTCACGTTCGGGCTTGAACGTGCGGTAGTTGATGGTCTCGGGTTTTTTAACCTCGCCCTTGGACCAGTTCCGAATAACCTCCGGGGAGGCCAACGAAATCCGGATGGCGTCGAACATGCTCGCCAGGCGTGAGTCATGGTACTCGCGTTCTTTTTCGCGCTCCCGTTGGAGCAGCGTCATTTTCTCCGTTAAGCCGCCGTCCACTCTCATGCGTCCTCCTTGGCTTGCTTGCGCTTCTTAGTTTTGGCTGCCGCTTTTTCCTTCTCGGCCGGTTTGGACCCGGCCGCGCTCCCGTCGGGCAGGGCCAACTCGCCCTTGGGGTTGCGCAGCAGTTCAATGTTCAAGCACAAACTTTGCAATTCTTTGACCAACACGTTGAAGGATTCCGGGATGCACGAATCCGGTGCGTTTTTCCCCTTCACGATGGCCTCATATATCTTGGTGCGTCCGGCCGCATCGTCGGACTTGACCGTCAGCAATTCCTGCAGGGTATTGGCCGCGCCATAAGCTTCCAGGGCCCAGACTTCCATTTCTCCGAAACGCTGACCGCCGAACTGGGCTTTACCGCCCAGGGGTTGCTGCGTAATCAGCGAGTAGGGGCCGATGGAACGGGCGTGGATCTTATCGTCCACCAAGTGCGCCAATTTCAACATGTACATGTAACCCACCGTGACCGGGTTGTCGAAAACCTCTCCGGTGCGCCCGT
>JAAXVQ010000226.1 GCA_013335425.1 Candidatus Firestoneibacteriota bacterium
TGGACCAACAGTTGGATGAAATCAGCCGCGTGGTCAAGAAGGTAACCGGTATAAATTTCAACGACAACAAACGCGAACTGATAAAAGCGAGACTGGGAAACCGGTTACGACAGTTGGGGTTGTCCGACTATGCGGAATACTTGGAGTACCTCTATCGAAAAAACAGCGGCGAATTCGAGTTTCTGGTGGATGCCCTTACCACCAATGTCACCAGTTTTTTCCGCGAATATCGGCATTTTGAATTTCTGGCGCAGCAGGTGTTGTCCCCCCGGGTTAAGGACCGGCAATCTCAGAAAATGCGCATCTGGAGCGCCGGCTGTTCCACGGGGGAAGAACCTTACTCCATTGCGTTGACGTTCATGCAGACGGTGCCCGAGGCGCAAGTTTGGGACTTTAAAATTCTGGCCACGGATATTTCCGCCAACGTCTTGGCCCGCGCCAAACAAGGGGTCTATGCAGCCGGCACGGCGGCCTCCATTCCTGAAAATTTGCTAAATCAATATTTCGGCCCCGTGGACGGTGCTTCGGAAAATCGCTTGCTGGTCAAGCCCCGCGTACGGGCCCTGGTCCAATTTGCCCGTCTGAACTTAATGGCCGCTTGGCCTATGCGGGAACCTTTTGATGTGATTTTTTGCCGCAATGTCATGATTTATTTTGAAAACGACGTCCGGGAGAAGCTGGTGAGGAAATTTTGGGAGCTGCTGGCTCCGGGCGGTTGGTTGTTTGTGGGACAATCGGAAAATTTATTGAATGTAAGAGACTATTTTAAATTTATCGAGCCTGCGATCTATCGGAAGCTGGGCTGAAAGTTATACCGGAACCGGCAAGTCATCAGCCGGGAAAGCGTGGCGTAATGCTGGTGGTCGGCGTGGCGGACATGAAGGTCTCCGGAAATTCGGAGGATGTCATTGTGACTTATGCCCTGGGAAGTTGCCTGGGCGTAGTCGTCCATGATATGCAGGCCCAAGTGGGCGGTTTGCTGCATGCGATGCTGCCGCATGCCGAGATCAACCCCGAAAAGGCTAAAGCCAATCCTGCCATGTTCATCGATACCGGAGTGCCGCTTTTGTTCCAGGCGGTATACGCTGCCGGGGCAACCAAGAAGAATTTGAAAATTTACATTGCCGGGGGAGCCGGCAATGACAATTTCTTCGCGATCGGTGAACGCAATATTATCGCCATTCGAAAAATATTTTGGAAAAACGGCTATGTTATTTCCGGGCAGGAAGTCGGCGGTACCATTGCCCGGACCATGCATTTGGAAATTAATACCGGGAAGATTTGGATTAAAACTACGGAAACCAGGGATTGTTGAGCCATGTCCAGGGCCATTGAAATATCGAAAATCAATCAACTGGCGCCCATGTCCGTTTCGGCTCTGCGCCTGATCCAATTGAGCAGCCGGGCGGAAGTCGCGCTCCAAGAGGTTGTGGAAATTGTCGAATACGACAGTGCCTTGACCGCCAACCTGTTGCGTTGGGCGAATTCGGCTTGGAGCGGGAATCAAAAGCCGATCGCGAGCGTCCGGGACGCCATTGTCCGTCTGGGGCGGGACACCTTGCTGCAAGTGGCGGTAGGGCATTGTTTGGCCGGGCCGTTAAAAAAGCGGATGCCGGCATATGCCTTGGCGGAGGAGGAACTTTGGCTGCACGGCATTGTGTCGGGTTTAACTGTGAAATGTTTGCAGGCCAAACCCGGCATCGGCACCGATCCCATGGTCTTTACCGCTGCCTTGCTGCATGATATCGGCAAGTTGTTGTTGGCGCAGTATTTGTCGGAAGACCTGCTGGGTCGGATTTTTCATGTCATTCAAGTAGGTCAAGTCAGTTACTTTGAAGCCGAGCAGGAGGTCTTGGGCACCAATCATGCAAAAGTCGGAAGCGATATTGCCCGGTATTGGAAATTTCCCGATGCTTTGGCGGAAGCCATTGAGCGGCATCACGACCAGACATCGGCGCAGGATCACATACTGGACATGATTCAAGTAGCCAATGCCGTATCCAAAATCATCGGCATCGGCCTGGGGACGGAACAAATGAACGTGCACACCAGCGCCCGGATTTTGCGCCGGCTGGGTCTGGATTTCCCCGGGCTGGAAGCGGTCTGCGTGGAGGTTCAGGATAAGCTGGTGTTGGAAAGAACCAGATGGTCGGATGTGAGCTGATGACCCGGAGTAAGGGCCGCAAGCACCCGGACCCAAGCGCACCACGACGGGGGATTAAGACAGGAGGCCGGTTATGGGCATGAAAGTTTTGGCGGTGGATGACAGTTCGGCCATCCGCAAAATCATTAAACATTGTTTGGAGGTCTTGGACAGATCACCCGAGGAATTCCACCAGGCCGCCAACGGAGAAGAAGGCTTGGCGGTGCTGGCTCAAAATAAAGTGGATGTCGTGTTTTTGGATCTGAACATGCCCGGTATGAACGGATTTGAATTTCTTAAACGCCTCCAAACCCTGCCTACGCGTGGAGATTTTAACATTGTCGTGGTCTCGAGCGAAACCAGTCAGACCCGGATTCAAGAATTGGAGAAGCAAAGCCTGCATTTCATTCACAAACCTTTCACCCCCGAAGACATGGAGGCGGTATTAAAGAAGCTGGAGCACGCCAAGCCGCAGCCGCAGATCCCGGAAGAAATCATGCAAAAAGTTATGCGGGAAGTGTTCAGCACCATGACCTTTACCCCCATGGAACTTCCCGCCGAGGACAAACCCGACCCGGCTAAAATCTGGAGGGCACAGATGAAATTTACTGGGACGATTTCAGGAACCATGGCGCTAAAGCTTCCGGAGGAAATTTTGCCGGATTTGGTGCGCAACATGCTGGGGGAAGATGAAAGTTATACGGTCCCGGAAAAGGAACAGGAGGATGTGCTGGGGGAATTGTTGAACGTGGTTTGCGGCAATCTGCTTAACCTCCAGGCGGGTTTGGAAAAGACGTTTGATTTGGGCATTCCCGTCATCCAACGGTCCGTGTCACCGCACGCCTTCGCTCCGGCAACCAGCCGGTTCAGGCTGTGCTTTCCCAGCGGCTGGGCGGAGTTGGCGGTCACCTACTCATGACCAAGAAAGTCCGGCTTCTGATCGTGGATGATTCTCCGACCATGCGGCAACTCTTGGCCCGCTGTCTGCAAAATGCCGGAGAGGTCGAGGTCGTGGGAGAAGCCGGAGACCCGTTTGAAGCGCGGGAAAAAATCTTCGATTTGAACCCGGACGTGCTGACCATGGACATTGAAATGCCGAGGATGGACGGTCTGACGTTTTTGCGCAAAATCACCGCGCATCACCCCATGCCCGTGGTGATCATCAGTTCCTTGACAACCGCGCAGAGCGACATTGCCCTGCAAGCCTTGCAATTTGGGGCCATGGAAGTCATGTGCAAGCCGGACTCTTTGGAACAAATACCGGCGTTCCAACGCAGTTTGCTCGCGAAAATCAAGGCAATTGCCGCGGCGCGCTTCAATCAAACGGATAAGACTTCCGGCGGGAACTTGACGTTTTTGTATCCTCCCCCAGCCGATCACGTCCTGGCCATCGGCGCCTCGACCGGGGGAATCGACGCCATCTTACGTGTGGTCTCGGTTCTGCCGTCCAACACGCCGCCGACGGTCATTACCCAGCATTTGCCCAAAACGTTTACGCCCGCTTTTGCCCGGATGCTGAAGGCGCAAAGCGCTTTGGATGTCCGCGAAGCCCAGGGTGGCGAGGTGCTGCTTCCCGGGCATGCGTATCTGGCTCCCGGCGGACGTCACTTGTTGATTAAAAAACAGGGCCGCCAATATGTCGCGCAAGTGAAGATCGGTCCGGACGTTTGTTTTCAATGTCCCAGCGTGGATGTGATGTTCGGCTCTGTGGCCCGGGAAACGCAGGGAAAGTCCGTGGGCGTCCTTTTAACCGGTATGGGCAACGACGGCGCCCAAGGGTTATTGGCCATGCGGCAAGCGGGGGGCGTTACCCTCGCCCAAGATGAAGCCTCCTGCGTGGTTTACGGCATGCCTCAGGCGGCTGCGGCCATAAATGCAGCCGACAAGATTCTGCCTTTGGGTTTGATTCCCCAGGGGATTCTGGCGGGCTTTCAACAGCGCAAGTCCGCCTCCGGAGGTGCTCTATGAAAGTTTCTTTCGTAAACGACGGCAAGGCCATGCTCGTTAAAGGGTTTTTATGGCAAGCAGGCAAAGAGGTTCATAATTAGTTTATGTTGCAGAAGGCTTTTTTTATTTTTAAATTCCTCTCCCCTTGTGGGAGAGGATCAAGGTGAGGGGACAAACCTTTTAATATAAAGCTTTTACCCCCTCCCCTTCGTCCCCTCC
>JAAXVQ010000227.1 GCA_013335425.1 Candidatus Firestoneibacteriota bacterium
CGGTCCCCAACCCGGGGCTTGGGTCAGTCCCAAACCGATTACCGGGCCGTCCGGGTGAATAAACGGGGCCAAGACCGGCTGGAGAGCCCGGCTGAAGGCCGTCAGAGAAGTCATCAGCGGTTCTCCGAGCAAACACGGTAAGGGGAAAGAGTCTTGACTTAAGGTTGGGGCCGAAGCTATCAGCCCGTTGGCGGCGCTGCGCGCCAGGGCGGATTCATCGCAGAGTACGGCGTCCGTATACCCGGCAGCGGCCACACCCGGAACGTCCCTAGGACCGATCCAGAGCACGACTTTGAGGCCTTGAGACTGAATCTCGCTTAAAAATCCGGCCAGATCTTTTTGCGGTTCTGAAGCGTCAAATTTAAATCGTCCCGCTCCTGCGTCGTGCACGCGCGGCAGAACCGCGGTGGAGACAACAGCCTGTCCCGCATCATGGTAGGCCCGCAAAACGTCCCGCCAACGGGAACGGTCCAGGTCCCAATAGTTTATTTGTCCCCAAACCCAAGGCAGGTGTTTTCCGCCATATTCCCAACCTGAGGCGCGCAATTTAACGGTCAAGCGAAAAACCTTTCCGTCCCTGGGCGCCGAATAAAAGCGCCTGGATCTTTAAATGAGGGGGTGGTTCCCAAAAGTACTTTGGAAAAACTCAGTTGGCCGAAGGTTTGGCGGCTCCGGGCTGGGCCAGGACCAAACGGTTTTTCCCCAACCGTTTGGCTTCGAGCAAAGCTTCGTCGGCTTGGCGCAACAATTCTTCTTCCGTGTCGATGGTTTCGGTTGCGTAGGCCGCCACGCCCAAGGAGACCGTGATGCGCAGGGCCGGATCGTTTTGAAAAATTTGAGCGCTCTGTACCTGTTGGCGGTAACGTTCCCCTACCGCTTCGGCGCCGCCCAAATTGGTCTGCGGCAGGATCAACAGGAATTGTTCCCCGCCGTATCGCGCCAAAATATCCACCACGCGATTGGTGTTTTTCAAGAGGATTGCCAGTTGCTGCAACACCTGATCGCCCTTCATATGACCGTGAGCTTCGTTGAGCAGCTTGAAATCATCTACGTCCACTTTGAGACAGGCAATGGGATATTGGTAGCGTTTCGCCCGTTCGAGCTCTTCGTGAAACCGTTCCATCAGGTAGCGGCGGTTGTAGAGCCCTGTGAGCGGGTCGGTCATGGAAAGTTCCGACAAACGGCGGTTTTGAGCCCGCAAATGATCGTGTTCTCCCTTGATGCGCAGGGCGGTTTCCACCCGGGCGATGAGCTCGTCCAAGTCGAAGGGTTTGGTGATATAGTCGTTGCCGCCCAAGCGTAAACCTACCACCTTGCTGTCGGTTTCTCCGCGAACGGTGACGAAGATAACCGGAATATGTTTAAGTTCGTCTTTTTCCTTGATGGAGCGCAATACTTCGTAACCGTTGAGTTTCGGCATCATTACGTCCAATAAGATCAAATCAGGTTTAAGTTGATTGGCTGCCTGGACGGCTTCTTGGCCGTCTTTGGCCCAATGGGTGGTGTAATTTTTGGCTTCCAGGATGATTTTTATCAGTTCGGCAATGTGGGCATCATCTTCGGCGATTAAAATTGTTTCAGCCATTATATCCTCCCTGCCCGCAAAGTGTTCATCAAGATAGCGGATTGCAGGTCATTTGTCAAGGTAAGGAAAGTATCGGTTGTAATGTCAAAGAATCAAGGATGAAAATCGCGGCCTGGTGCGAGGGGCGGGACTTGAACCCGCACGGATTGCTCCATACGCCCCTCAAACGTATGTGTCTGCCAGTTCCACCACCCTCGCACAGTGCGGCCGGTACAAAGGGAAAAACGGGGAGACTATACCGTAAACTTCAGGGGATGTCAACCCGGTTATTCACAGATCACCGCGTAAGCAGGATTTATAAGCAGTTTATGAAAAAAAGTTACACCCATTGCCCCAGGTGGCCGATACTAAGGTCGAATACGGTTGCAGAGGAGCCTACCATGGCGGAAAATTACCAACCTGCCGATCCGGAATCCAAGCGGGTTCACCCTCGGGTTTTGATCGTTGATGATGACCAGGACATCGTTAAATTGCTTTCCTTGCATTTGCGCTCCGAAGGGTATTCGGTGGAAGTGGCTTACGATGGCTTGGAAGCCTTGGACAAAATTTCCGAAACCCAACCGGACGTAATCATTTTAGATTTAATGATGCCCAAGGTCGATGGATCCGTAGTCTGCCTAAGCGTCAAACATACCAGCGTCACGCGGCATATTCGGATTATTATTCTCACCGCTAAGATTCAAACCAAAGATAAGATTGAGGAATTATGCAAACTGGAAGCGGACTTGTATATGACCAAACCGTTTGAACTCGAAGAACTCAGCCAAAATATTGAAAGCCTACTGGCGGTCCCAGCCGAGAGTTCGGAGTCCAAATCCGATCCCTATTTCCGGGGCCAAAACTAAAGAGCTATATCGGCGCCCCTGCTGCGTCCCCAGTGCGTAAGATTGCAGTCGATTCAGTTATGCCTTAGAGTGTAATCAAATTCCTTGCGAATTCCCGGTTAGGCTCAGCGCGTCCCAACGAATGCAGGCGACTTTTTGGCGGGCGGAAACCTCGAGCAAACCGTTATCGTATTCCTTGCATGGCGGTTGCCGGTAAGGACAGCGGTTAAAAAAACGACAGCCGGGTTTGGGGTCTATGGGTGAAGGCGGGTCGCCTTGTAAAATGGACCGGCGGCGATTTCGCCCGGGAGTGAGCTTGGGTAAGGCTTCAAACAAAGCCTGCGTGTAAGGGTGTCGAGGACTTTGAAGAATTTCACGCGTATCGGCGATCTCCATGATACGGCCCAAGTACATAACCATGATCTGATCGGAAAGGTGCCCTACCACGCGCAGATCGTGCGAAATAAACAACAAGGTTAAATTGAGTTCTTTTTGAAGATCCAAGAATAGGTCTAAAACTTGCGCTTGCACGGAAACGTCCAAAGACGACAGGGGTTCGTCGGCAATAAGCAGTTCGGGTTCGACGGATAAAGCCCGGGCAATGCCCAGGCGTTGCCGCTGTCCGCCCGAAAGTTGATGGGGATAACGGACCAGGAGCTCTTCCCCCAAGCCTACTTTTTGAAGCAGGCTAATGACAGCGGAAGGATCGGCGGTTTTTCCGAAAAGGCGCAAGGGTTCCGCGAGCGTATCGAAAACCGTAAAGCGCGGATTGAGGCTTCCGAAAGGATCTTGAAAAATAGGTTGGAAATGTTTTCGCAAATGCCGCAGGGGTTCCCTGTGCAGGGCGGTTAAAGAGCGGCCTTGAAAATGAATTTCCCCGCCTGAGGGTTTTTCCAAGCGACAAATGATTTTAGCCAAGGTGCTTTTGCCGCAACCGGATTCGCCTACCAAGCCCAAGGTTTGACCGGGAGAAATAGAGAAAGATACCTCATCCAACGCAACCAATTTTGACAGTGGTTTTCGAGAAAATATCTTCGAGTGTACGGCGAATTCTTTGGATACCCGTTTTAAAGTCAATAAAGGTTCGTTCATAGGGTCGCCATGGGGTGCCAACAGGCAAAATTTGTACCATTTTCTTCGGTCATGCGGGGATTTTCATTTCGGCAAATTGCTTCTGTTTTAGAACAACGTGGATGAAAGGGACATCCTAAGGGGCGTTCTGCGGGATTGGATTGCTGCCCCGGCATGGCAACCAGCCGGGATTTGGAAGTGCCTAATCTGGGAATGGAATTTAATAAACCGTATGTATAAGGGTGCCGGGGATTGTTGAGTATGGAAGATGTTGTACCAGATTCAACAATATATCAGGAATACATCACTGAAATATAATCCGATACTTCTGAAATGACTCCTAAATCATGAGAAATCAATAAAATAGATGTTTGGTTCGAGCGTTGGATTAGCTCTATTAAATCCAGTATTTGCGCTTGAACCGTGACATCCAAAGCCGTTGTGGGTTCGTCTAAAATCAAAATGTCGGGGTCGCCGCCCAAAGCCATGGCTATTAATACTCGTTGTTTCATGCCGCCTGAAAGCTCATGAGGATAATTCCGCAACCGTTCATGAGGCGAGGGTATTTCAACCTGTTTTAGCGAATCCAGAGCCTTTTCGGCCGCAGCCTGCCGGCTTTGAGCGGTGTGGCATAAGATGGTTTCAATCAACTGTTCGCCGATGGTCATCACCGGGTTTAGAGCCGTGGACGGGTCTTGAAAAACAACGGCAATTTTCGAACCGCGCAGATTTTGATAGGCGGTTTCGGATAATCCGACCAATTCTTGATCATTCAAACGAATGGAACCGGTTATTTTTCCCGAAACAGGGAC